>DBDD01000312.1 GCA_002293365.1 Christensenella sp. UBA941
GGCTCCGGCAGCTCCCGCACCGGCAGCACCTGAAGCCGCCGCCGGTTTCCCCGCCGACGCAACCATCGGCGTGGCTCTGCCTTGGCTCGGAACGCAGAACTGGGCGGAAGGCAATGACATGTTCAAAGCAGAGCTGGAAGCGGCCGGATTCACCGCGATCGTACAGCACGCGGATAACAAGGTTCCCCAGCAGCAGCAGCAAATTGAATCTATGATCCAAAACGGCGCGAAAGTTATCGTCGTCGCTCCTATCGACGGCTCGCAGCTGGGTGCGGTTGTGGAAGAAGCAGCCGCCTCCGGCATCAAAATCATCGCTTATGACCGTCTGCTTGAGAACACGACCGGCATCGATTGCGTGGTTCAATACGGCAGCGTTAAAATCGGCGAAAGACAGGGCACCGCGCTTCTGGAAGGGCTCGCCAAGCTGAAGGGCGAGGGCCCTTACAACATCGAGCTTTTCGGCGGCGGCCCAGCCGATCCGAACGCCCCGAATTTCTTCAAAGGCGCTATGGAAGTGCTCCAGCCCAAGATCGACGACGGTACGTTAGTAGTTGTTTCCGGCCAGATGGATTTCACCCAAGCGGCGACGCTTGATTGGGACAACGCGAAAGCGCAGGCCCGTATGGATTCCTTGCTTTCCGGCTTCTATTCCGATAAGGAAATTCACGGCGTCCTCTCGCCTAACGATGGCATCGCGCGCGCCATTATCACCTCCTGCGAACAGGCGGGCCAGCCAATTCCCGCAATTTCTGGCCTTGATGCTGAAAACCAATCCATCGAGTGGATATGGCAGGGCAGGCAGTATTCCACAGTCGACAAGCCAACAGCGGGTCTTGTTGCGAAAACGATGGAGATCATCAAGCTGATGCAAGCCGGAGCCGACTTGCCAGCGCCCGATACTACGGTAAATAACGGTGCGAAAGATGTTGGCATTTACGAACTTGAACCCGTCATAGTTACCAAGGATAATGCGTTAGAAGTATACGCGAACGATCCTGGCCGCTTGGAGCTTCTGAAATAAGAGTCGAAAAGCAAGGGCGCTAGAAAATAACGTAGCGGCGGGAGAATAAATTATGTTCTCCCGCCGTATTGATNNTCATTATACTCCACGTAACTGTAGCGGATTATGCATTGCGTTTGTCATACCTAAAAGCTAGAATTATATTATTAATGATGTGTATTTTATTTTGCGAAAGGTGGTTTGTGGAGTGAATTCCATATTCAGACTTTCACCTTCTAAGCGTGTCTTAGTATTGAAGGACGAAATGCTTTCCGAACCCAGATATGTTTCGGTGGAACAAGCGAAGATTATCACCGATGTATATAGACGGAATCCGAGCGATCCGCCCCAGCTTATTCGAGCGAAAAGCTTGGCTGAAGCACTGGATCGGCTTGCGGTTCGTATTATTCCCGGTGAGCTAATTGTAGGAAACCGCACGGCGGGTGTGCGCGGCGGCGTCGTATTCCCGGAAGCCGGCATTTCGTGGATAGCGCATGAGCTTAACTCTCTGCCCACCCGTTCGCAGGATCGTTTCGAAGTAAAGCCCGAGGACGCGCGGGCGTTTAGCGAGGAAATCGAGCCGTTTTGGAAAGGCCGCTCGCTTGAGGATAGAATTCGCGGGGAGTGCGGTGGCCTTGTTGACGATATAGGCATGATAGTCAAAATCAACCAGAAGGATCANNGTCGGGAACCGCACGGCGGGCGTCCGGGCCGGGGTGGTGTTTCCCGAGGCGGGGATATCGTGGATCGACAGGGAAATCGAGCACCTGCATACCCGTCCGCAGGACAGGTTCGCAGTCGATCCCCGGGACATCGTCATCTTCCGGGAGGAGATACTCCCGTTCTGGAAGGGGAAAAGCCTCGAAGACATCCTCCGCACCGAATCAGGAATGCTGATCGACGCGATAGGGCGGGTGGTCAAAATCAACCAGAAGGATCACGCGCAAGGACATATATGCCCCGACACGAAGGGATGGTTGACGCACGGTCCACAAGAGCTGTGCGAACGCGCGAAAACCAAGCTGGCGTCCGAAACCGACGAAAAGAAGAAACTTTTTTATAGATCTACAGTTATGGTGCTGGACGCGTCTTCCAGGTTTATGCTGCGCTATGCGGCGTTGGCGAGAGAGCTGGCAAAGGGAAGCGAGTATGCCGCCGACTTAGAAGAAAACGCCCGCATATGCGAGAAACTGGCAAAACAGCCTGCTGAAACCTTTCACGAAGCCGTTCAAAGCCTTTGGTTTCTATACGTCATCCTGCATATGGAATCCAACGCCAGCTCTTTCTCGCCAGGGCGCATGGATCAGTATTTGTACCCCTACTACAAGCGTGATACCGACTCCGGTGTATTGGACAATGAAGGCGCGCTGGAAATTATCCACTGCCTTTGGCTAAAATTCAACCAGATCGTCTATTTACGTAATTCGCACAGCGCGAAATATTTCGCAGGATTTCCTATTGGCTTCAATGTAGCTATCGGCGGTCAAATCAAAGGCGGCGTCGACGCAGCGAACGAACTGAGTTACATATTCCTGAAAGCGCAGGAGGATTTGCTCTTGCCGCAGCCAAATCTCTCCGCGCGGCTATTCGATGGAAGCAGCCAAGCGTTTATCGAGGCTTGCGTACGCGTAATCGGCAAGGGCGGCGGCATGCCGCAGATATTCAACGACAAAAGCATAATTCCCGCATTGATGAAACAGGGAATATCGGAAGAGGACGCGACCAATTACGCTATAGTAGGCTGCGTTGAGTTAACAACTCACGGAAACAACTTAGGGTGGAGCGACGCGGCGATGTTCAACGTGGTAAAGGCGCTCGAGCTCGCCGTAAACCACGGGAAATGCCTGCTGACAGGAAAGCATCTCGGCCCCGATCTGGGCGCGCTGGACGATTACGGCACTTACGCAGAGCTGGAACACGCCCTTGCCGCCGAGGTGGACTATTTCAGCGAAAAAATGATTGAAGCCTGCGAAGCCGTTGAACGGATTCATCAGGAGATTCTGCCCAGCCCGTTTTTGTCCTGCGTTATAAACGATTGCATGGAAAAAGGCGTGGACGTTACCGCAGGCGGCGCGCAATACAATCTATCGGGCATACAGATAATCCAGCCCGCAAACATCGCGGACAGTCTTGCAGCGATAAAAAAACTCGTCTTTGACGAAAAGCGAATCGCCCCGGCGGAGCTCCTTCAAGCGCTACGGTCCAATTTTGAAGATCGGGAGCCGTTGCGGCAGGTTTTGCTGAACTCCGCGCCCAAGTACGGCAACGACATAGACGAGGTTGACGAAATAGCGGCAAAATGGGTCGCGTACTTTTCGGAGCGCTTAGCGAAAAGAACCAACTACCGCGGCGGGCGCTACCATACCGGGATGTACACGGTTTCGGCGCATGTAGCCATGGGGCAGAACGTGGGCGCTTCCGCCGACGGGCGAAAGTCGCGCGAGCCCTTGGCGGACGGCGGTATGTCCGCGATGTACGGCAGGGACGTAAACGGGCCGACATCGCTGCTCAAATCGGTATCGAAGCTGGATTCCGGCTACGGCAGCAATGGTACGCTACTGAACATGAAGTTTCTGCCCGCTTTCTTTAAAACCGGCGAGGGTATCCAAAAATTCGCGGGTTTGCTCAGGGCCTTTGTTGCGCTCGGTATCAACCATGTTCAGTTTAATGTCGTCAACAAGGACGATTTGCTCGCAGCGCAGCGCGAGCCGGAAAAACACAGGAATCTCACCATAAGGGTTGCCGGGTATACGGCATACTTTACGGAGCTCGCGCGGGATTTGCAGGACGAAATCATTGCGCGTACAGCCTACGGTGATATTGCGTGACGGGCGAGATTTTCGACATCAAGCGCTTCGCCGTTCACGACGGCCCCGGCATCCGCGCCACGGCGTTCCTAAAGGGCTGTCCGCTTAACTGCGCTTGGTGCCATAATCCCGAGGGCAAGCGGCCGGGCTCGGAAATCTGTCTGCTTGAGCTTCAATGCATCGGCTGCGGCGCGTGCGCTAAAGCGTGTCCGAACGGCGCCCTCGTATTCGATAGCGCCCCGGCTATTTCCCGCGAGCGCTGTATCCGCTGCGGAAGGTGCGCAAAGGCTTGCCCGGCGGGCGCCATAGCCGCTAAAGGCATGAAGATTACCGCGGAAGCGCTCGTTGCCGAACTCTCAAAAGAAGAGATTTTCTTTCAAGCGTCAGGCGGCGGCATAACGCTTTCGGGCGGCGATCCGCTCTTCCAGCCGGAGTTTACGGCAGAAACGCTGCGGCTCGCTAGGGCAAAGGGCTTCCATACGGCGTTGGAAACCTGCTTGTATGCCGCGCCCTCCGTGCTTGAAGCGCTGCTCGATTTACCGGATTTATGGATAGTGGATATAAAGCTCATGGACGAGGAAGAGCATAAAAAAAAGACGGGCCGTTCAAACGCGCCGATATTAAAAAACTATGAGAGGCTGGCGGCGAGCGGGCGGCCTATGCTCACGAGGATACCGATCATTCCGGGCTATACCGATTCTATCGATAATCTCAATAGTATCGGCAAATATATCGCCGCGACAAACGCGAAATCCGCGGCGGAGCCAATGTTTTACAATCCGCTGGCCGAATCTAAATACAAGAGTTATGATATGGAATACAGCTTGCTTAGGGCGCAGCCGTATACAGAGGAGCAAGAGGATTATTACCGTAATATTATTACCGCAGCCGGCGTTGCAGTGATTATCTGACCGGAACGATACGTATGATGGGAGAAAAAATGAGCAAGCTTAATTATTTTATCAGCCAAGGCATAAGTGATTTGCCCGTTTATATAACAGATGTGCGCGAAGACTTTTTATCCAGCGGCGGCGAGGCTATTATTCTGGATTTGCGGCTGTTTGACGGCGGAACTCGCCGCGTTTCCCTTAAGTTGCCGGTTTCGGAGGCGCAGTCGGAAGAGCAGCGGAAATTTCTTAGAGAGTACCTCTTTGCCGAAGTGTATAACATGCTCTCGGCCCTAGGCGGCAAGGGCCTTAGCGTCTATCATCATTCATCATGCGCAGGCCTTGCGGAGCTGCTCGAAGAGCTGCCGCGCGCGTTTGGCGTCGGATTATCCCGCAAGAGCCGCGTCGGGTATGGGCGAAGCGTAAACGTAATAGAAAGGATGCTCGATTCTCAAGGCATTACGGAGCCTTTTAACATCGATATCATAAATGGCAGCGCGCCGGAATTGCCCGAAGAAAATCCAATACGCGCAGACTTTGCGGCCCGTTTCATGAAAGCCTTTGACGGTATAGGCGAACGCATTCTCTGCGGCGTGGATATTGGCGGCACGGATATCAAGCTCTGCGTTTCGGTGCGCGGCAAGCTGAGTTATCTTAAAGAATACGACTGGTTTCCGGCATTATTCACCCGCTCGCGCCAGTTGATCGAGCCCGTGCGCCTGCTCGTCCGGCTTTTACGCGCGAGAGCAGCCTGCGACGAAGCGCAGATTGATCCGGCGCTCGTAGGCAAACTGGATAAAGCGGTCAACGAGCACGTCTCGGACGCGGAAATTTTGGCCGCCGTCGAGGCCGCCGAAGCGGCGCTGGGCGATAAAATCCGGGGCTTCGACGGCATCGGCTTGTGTTTCCCCGACGTTGTGATACAAAACAAGATCGTCGGCGGCGAGGTTTTCAAGACGCGCGGCATACGCGAAAATCCCGAGATCGAATACGAAGCCGAGTTTAAAAAACTGATGAACCTCGATACGATTCTTTCGGAATACTGCGCGCCGGGCGCAAAGGTGCGCATGACGAACGACGGGCCTATGGCGGCGTTCACGGCAGCTATGGAATTGATCGCACAGGGCAAGGCGGCTGAATTGAGAAATGGGCGTTTTGCTCATACGCTCGGTACGGAGCTCGGCAGCGGATGGATCGACGAGAAGGGCGATATCCCAGAAATCCCGCTGGAAATATATAATTTTATAATCGACTTGGGAAGCTTCGCAGCACGGAGTTATCATCCGGACGATTTGCGCAGCATCAATAACTTCAACACGGGGATCGCCGGCACGCTGCAAAAATTCATGGCGCAAAACGGCGTTTTTCGGCTCGCGATCAAAGCGTCGCAGGAGAACGGCGGCGAGCTTTACCGCGATCTTATAGTAAATAACTTTATATACGAAAAGGACGGCGGCGTATTTGTAACTCTCGAACCTAAGGATATGCGCAAGCCGTTGCTTGAGTATCTGATGAAACTGTGCGAAGCGAATAACTCCATCATGCAGGATGTTTTTTTGGAGATAGGGCGTTCTACCGGCGTCACATTCCGCGAAACCGAGCATATATTGCGGCCTCAAACAAAAGAGCGTATTATGTATGGCAGGCTTGTTAAAGCGCCTGCCTGCTTTGCGTTGATTAAGCAGGGCGCGGCTTTGATAGACGATACTTTGCGAATGTCCGTTGCGGACAGCCAGAGTGCCTTTACGGATTTGATGAACCAGCTCAACGAGCATCCGGTCTATACGGTGGCGCAATTTGCACAGTCCGTTGGCGCTCTATACTATGGAAATCTTGATTCTTAGTACGACAAGGAGGCTCTAAGCATGAAACGGCTGGATTTTCTGAAAGATCAACTATTTAAAGGGTTCTACATCAAAAAAGAATGGTGGGGCGACGATCTTAGCGTTTTGAATCAAGACGGCGCGAAGGAAAAGCCGTTGATTGCCCGCAAAGCAATGGCCTTCGACCTAGTTTGCCGAGAAATGCCGATTGAGCTGAAAGAAAACGAGCTGATCGTCGGCGTTACAACCATGTCCTCGGTAGGCTTCGGCCATACATTCCCCGAATATGAAACGGAAGATGAAGCAAAGCATTTCGCCGCGCTGTCGCTCGACAGAAAGTCCGTATGGGGTCATCACTTACCCTATTATCCCAAGGTACTGCAAAAAGGATATAACGGGATTATCGCGGATATTGACAGAGCACTTGAGCAAACCGAAGATATCGGATCGGAAACATATAATTTTTTACATGCCGCAAAAAGCACATTGATGTCCGCATCGGCGCTTTCCCGGCGCTACGCCAAGCTGGTGGCGGCGGCGGCGGAAGATGAAAACGATCCGACGCGCAAAGCTGAGCTGTCGGAAATTGCGCGCATCTGCGGCAAAGTGCCGATGGAGCCTGCAGAAACCTTTAACGAGGCGCTGCAAAGCGTATGGTTCGTCCATATGCTCCTTCACAGTACGCTTTCCTACACGCCTCTTGGCCGTGTGGATCAATACCTCTGGCCTTACTATAAAAGCGATATGGATAAAGGAACGCTTAAAAAGGAATTCGCCGAAGAGCTGGTTGGCTCCTTCCTGATCAAATTCAACGAGCGCACGCAATTCCTGAAGGAACACATGGAGAATCATATGTGGACGGGCGACTGGTCGCAAGGAGGCGATCCCAACGAGCCCACCACAACCTTTGACATGGAAAACGACGCCGACTATACGTATGGGCAATCTGCGAATCACTGGCTGCAAAGCGCCGTCGTCGGTGGGCTTGGGCCGGACGGCAATGACGCCACAAACGAGCTCAGCTTCATGTTCATAAAGGTTATCAATTACCTCGAATTGGTTTCCCCGATGATTGGCGCGAGGATACACGAGAAAAGTCCTAAGGATTTCCTTTCGTTCATAAGCCGGGAGCTTTGCCGCGGCGGCGCACAGCCTGTGCTTTTCAACGATGATGTTATTATTAAGGGCATGATGGAGCGGCTGCGCATTCCACCAGAGGACGCCCGGGACAATGCCAGCGACGGTTGCTGGGAAGTATTGGTGTACGGCCGGACGGAGTATAGCTATGGCCATATAGAACTCATGCCTTGCATGGAAGCCTTGTTAAACAATGGCAAATCCATGGTATCGGGTTTGATGATCGGCGACGATTTTGGCGATATTTTTAGCGGCCTTAAAACCTTCGACGATTTCTATGCGGCATATATCAAGCAGGTGCATCGCCGGATTGAGAACGCGATAAAAAACAAAATAAAATATTACGACGAGGTTCACAAGATCGCACCGGAACCGTATCTTTCAGCTATGGTGGAGGATTGTATTGAAAATAGGCGCGACATGACCGATAGAGGCGCAAGATATCGTATTTACTCCCTTTTTGCTACCGGGCTATCCCATTGCATAGACTCGCTGTGCGCGATCAAGAAGTTCGTGTACGACGAACGGCTTATTTCGCTCCAAGGGGCTGTAGAAGCGCTGAAGGCCAACTGGGAAGGGCATGAGGAGCTTCGGATGAGGTGCCTGACGAGAGCGCCTAAATACGGAAACGACGACGATGTTGCCGACGGTCTTTTGACGCGCTTCCTAAATGATTTTTCAGATAAGGCGGACGAACTGAACAATCAAGTGGATTGGATTGAAATAACGGCGGGAGTCGCGACGTTCGAAAACTATCCACGTTTTGGACACAATGCGTGGGCGTCGTTTGACGGGCGCTTTGCGCACGAGGCGTTTTCCAGCAACTACTCTCCCGCAGTAGGACGCGACAAGCAAGGGCCGACCGCCGTACTTTTATCCGCAACAAAGTTTGACCTTTCGCGCCTAAACAGCGGCTGTCCGATGGATTTAAGGGTGAGCTTCAACAAGGAGACGGAGGAAGAGAACGGAAAAATCATGCAGGGATTCATTGAATCATTCGTCGCCTTGGGCGGCAATATGATGACTATAACCAAAGTGGATTATGAAACGTTGAAAAAAGCGCAGCAGGAGCCTGAAAAATACATGTCGTTGCGGGTTCGGCTTGGCGGCGTCACGGCATACTTCACACAGCTTGCAAAACCGCAACAGGACGAATATATGCGGAGAACCGAGCATGCGATGTAAAAATGACGACGCGCCCGCCGTCGCAATAAACACCGAGGAAATTTCCGGGATTGTCTTTGATACGCAGCGTTTCAGCATCCATGACGGACACGGAATACGCACGCTCATATTCCTAAAAGGCTGTCCGCTTAGATGCGAGTGGTGTACAAACCCTGAGTCGCAGACATTCTCTCCGCAAGCCGGCTTTTTTGCGGAAAAGTGTTCGGGCTGTATGAAATGCGCGCCTGCTTGCCCCTACGGTCAGGCGTTTTGCGAGAGCGGGCGGGTCGAGTGGGAAAAATGCGAGGCCTGCATGAATTGCGTCGAAGCGTGTATGTACGAAGCAAGGGTAACATACGGCAAGCGCATGACTGTAGACGAAGTGATGGAGATTGCGCGGCGAGACATGGTCTTTTTCGAAAAATCCGGCGGCGGGGTGACTGTCGGAGGCGGAGAAGCCGCCGCGCAGCCCGCGTTTGCGCGGGAAATATTGCGCAGATGCCAGGAGGAAGGCATTCATACCGCCATGGAGACATGCGGCTACGCGCCCTGGGAATCATTTAAAAGCGTAATACAATACGTCGATCTGCTGCTTTATGATATCAAGCACATGGATACCATCGCCCATAAAGCAAAAACAGGCGTGGATAACCGGCTGATTTTGGACAACGCAGTGAAAGCGTCGCAGATGGTGCGCGAGATGATCGTTCGGTTTCCGCTGATTCCTGATTTTAACGACAGCGAGGAAAATGTTCAGAGGATGGGCATGTTTATTAAGGATAATATGCCCGGCGTCAGGCGCGTTGACATATTGCGCTATCACTCCGTAGGGGAATCCAAGCACGCACGTATCGGCCGGGAGTATTTGTTCAAAGCCGAAAACGAGCTCAGCGACGAAAAAGTTAACTCGTTGAAGTCCATTTTGGAGTCCTTCGGGCTTCATGTCACCATAGGAGGTTGAAGCGATTATGTTTGCGTTTTCTAAAGATAAGCTGCGATGGATCAATCCGCCCAAAGAGTATAAAATCAATGAAAACGTCATCGAAATAACGACTATGCCGAATACCGACCTCTGGCAGCGGACCTATTACGGGTTTCGCCGCGCAAACGCGCATATGCTCGTCATGCCGGTCAGCGAACGGTATTTCAGCTTCCGCGTCAAAGCCCGGCACGACGGGAATACGCGATACGATCAATGCGGCATTGTTATCTTTCAGGATGAAGAAAACTGGTTTAAATGTGCGCTGGAGGACATGGGTACGGAGTTTCGGGATCTGGGCAGCGTAGTCACAAACAACGGCTATTCCGACTTTGGCTGTACGGCCGTGTCGCCCTCCGTCGATACCATGTACTACCGCCTTAGCCGGCGCGAAAGCGACTATCGGCTGGAGCGTTCGTTCGACGGTGTGGAATACAGGCAGATGCGCATGTTCCATCTCGCGGCCGGAAGCGGCGAAATCAATATGGGCCTTTTCGCGTGCAGTCCGTCAGACGCTTCCTGCCGGGCGGTCTTTTCCGAGATGGAAATCACGGAATGTACCTGGGGAGCAACGGAGTGAACCCATATAAAATCGTTTTCTGCGATATCGACGGTACGCTTTTGGATTCTAAGCACCGAATTTCCGGCGCTACGCGCCGCAAGGTGCAGGAGCTTGAGCGCATAGGCGTACCTTTTATTTTGGTTTCTGCACGTATGCCGTCGGGAATCTTTCCTGTTCAGGCGGAACTTTGCATAAAAGCGCCTATCGTTTGTTACAGCGGAGGGCTCATATTAGACGGAGATCACCTCCCTATTATGAGTGCCGGAATTCAGAGCGGCACTGCTCTGTCCATAAAAGAGTATATCGACTCACAATGGAGCGAGATATGTTGCAGCGTCTATTCCTGCCATGATTGGATCGTGGATAATGCGAGCAACTTTTGGGTGGTGCAGGAACAGGCGATTACTAGATCAGAACCTAAAGAACTCTTATTCGCGGATTATTGTGCGCAAGACCGGCAAATTCACAAGCTTCTGTGTATGGGACAACCGGATACGATCTACGCTCTGAACGACGATCTTGCAAGTAAGTATCCTGATCTTGCTATTTACCGCTCCAAGGACACCTATCTTGAAATCATGGGCGGCACCGCCTCGAAGTCAAAGGCTGTAAGGGCACTCTGCGCCAGATACGATGTTCCCGTTGAGCATTCCGTTTCCTTCGGGGATAATTTTAACGACGTCGATATGCTGCAAACCACAGGAATGAGTTATGCAATGGGTAATGCTCATGAGCAAGTAAAGAAAATCGCGAAACGAGTTACGCTCGATAATGACCAGGAGGGCGTTTTGGCCGGCTTAAACCAATTGCTTTTTAATGCATGATGTAAAGCAAGCAATATACTCGGTGCTTGCATTGCTTCTCGAAAGGGTACTATACTTATGCACGATGAGAAATATTCAGTAACTTAGAGAAAGTTGTAAAAAGTAAATTGAACAAAGTAAGAACGGCAGATAACACAGTGTATGTGGAATTGCAAATTGAAGAGCTGCGGCAAATGAGAGCAAATAGTAAAACGCGCAGCGGAATGGAGAGTTAAATGTTCACGGAAAATATGATTGCACCCTGCGGGTTGGATTGCAGCATTTGCGAACATGCCTTGAAGAGCGAAAAACCTTGTCCGGGATGCCTGAGCCCCGGAGAGAACAAAACAGACTTTTGCAAGGATGCTTGCCCCATCATCCACTGTCAGAAGCTGAAAGAAAATAAATACAGATTCTGTGACGAATGCGCAGACTTCCCCTGTGACGCCTGCACAGAACGCGAAAACCGCTATATGTCAAAATACCCGATGCGCGAGTCGCCGACGGCAAACATTGAGGATATCCGGCGGATGGGCATGAATGAGTTTTTAGTCAAACAACGTCAAAAATGGAGCTGCACGATATGTGACGGCGTGATTTGCGTGCATACTGGTATATGCAGTGGCTGTGGCGAGGAATATCATGCAGAAGGTTAGAAGGATTTGGCCGATACATTCAGGAAATCGTAAAAAACGACTGGCGGCACGGTTGCGGTTTGCTGACTCATTAGTTCTTACCTCCATAGAGTTTATCACGCGAGACTGTATAGCCTCCCGTGT
>DBDD01000050.1:0-980 GCA_002293365.1 Christensenella sp. UBA941
AATCATCTTCGCGCCGGGTCTGTAGGCAGCACATACATTGGTATTCTTGTTTTTCAGTTTTCTTCGCGATAGCGATCACCCGCCTTATCGTCCAATTGAACGTCATACAGGCATTTGATCGGCGCGTCGGCGGTCGTGACGATCACGCACTGTTCCGGCTTGCCCGTCAGGCGCTTGTCAAAGGCGTACCTGTCCGTACCCGACATGCAGCCGCTTTCCACTACCTTTGTGGAATGCACGGTAGTCAGGCCGTTGCTGTGCCGGTGGCCCATCAGTACCCCGGCGGGCTTCACGTCCGTAATCATGGTTAAATCCTGCACGACGTTCTTTGGCGTGTCCTTATCCCCATGCACCGCGTACCAGACATGGCCGCGCACGGAGAACGACGCGATATCGCTGTCTATGGCGTTCTCCGCGATATGGATGGACGGTGAATCCTTGAATACCGCCGATAGGTAGAACGGCACCAGCGCGTCGAGTTCCTCGCCCTTGATATGCTCCTCCTTGGAGGGCGATAGGCGGGAGTGATTCCCCGGCGCGCTATGCACGTATATCCGGTCGAAGTAGCGCGACAATATCCATATGAAATTGCTGGTGTACGTGCAGGCGATCTTCACTTGCTGAACAACGTGCTCGTTGTTTTCGATGCGGATATTGGAGTGAATCAGCCCGCTTATGAGGTCGCCGCCCAAAACGACATAGCAATTCTGCGCGTTGTGCGTCCGCTGGATAGCGATAATCTCGTCAATGTATCTGGCGAGCCTTGTGTGCAGAACATCGCTGTCAAAGCGGTTTATGCTGTTTTGGATGCACAGGCCAGCGTGCATATCCGTAATGGGAACGTATTCAAACGGAATCACATTCGCGGCCATAGAGCGCCGCACCATTTCAACAAACGATTCCCGCCGAGCCTGATCGCGCAGGAGCTTACTCAATTCGCCGCGCTCGTCGCGCAGCTTGACGCGCTCCTTTTCAAGCCC
>DBDD01000050.1:1007-3538 GCA_002293365.1 Christensenella sp. UBA941
CAGCCCCGCCCCTCGGCGTAGCGCTTACGATAGGCCGATTCCGTGCGGTATTCCTCTTCGCTGTCGCGGCAATGCGCGTTTATAACGTCCGCAAGCTCCTGCCAGTTCATGTCGATCTGGCCGCTGTCCTTCATATTGCCGAGCCGCCAAAGATAATGGCGCTCCGATTCGCCTGCCCGCCGCGCCGTATCAGCCATGCCGCCTCCTGCGCCCGCACTTGTGCCGGGAGTTGTAGCCGGGGAGCCGCTCCGTCCAGCCGTAATGCTCAGTAATCTGCGCCTCACGATACTTGCCGAGGATAGTGATGACGCGCGCGGACGGCTCCACCAAATACTCTCTTTTCCTCGCCGGGGCGTGTTTGTTCAGGATCGACTGGCTTGCCTGGGGCGCTCGCTTTCGCAGCAAGCAGGACTCGTCTTTGGATATACGGATCAATAACATTCCACCTTCGCGTTGTATTTTTGAGGCGGGATGGCTCGTCCCCCTTTAAGCACCCTAAAATCAGCATTTTCTTTCGCAAAATGCTTAAAAAACCTAGAGATTTAGGGATTCTTGAAAAAATTTCTACTGTCCTCAAAATTGCGGAAATCAATGCTTTTGAAATATATGCGTTCGCCTTCGAATTGCCAAAATAAGGCATATGTGGTATCCGTCTTGTTATTTAAGCGCGGCTGTGTTATTGTACACGCCGAGCGTTTAGACATTGAAAGAGAGACTTATTTTGAAGCGAATAATTGCGTTATTGATCGGTCTGCTGTTTTTAGCCGGATGCGCCAAGCCGGAGAGCCCCACGGTATTACAAGAAGAATTTGATAAGGTTGCGGCGGAACGGGACGCATTGCGCCAAGAGCTGACTGAACTGCAGGCGGAATCGCCAAAAGCGGAACCGGCGGATTCGCCAGCTCCCGTCTACTTTGAAGCAACTGAACCGAATCCCAATATACCCAACTCCAAGGAATATATAGACGTGGATGGCGAATCGGAATATGCCGTGGGAGATTTGGTGCATGTTTCGGGGGTGGTACGCGACGTAACTTACGAGGGCCAAAACGGATACACATTAATATCGTCGCTGGACGGCTTATGGATGTATGAGGGGACACCCCAACAGATGCTTTATCAAACAGGGCAGACTCTGGCCCTATATGGCCAGTACGATGGGCTGGGTGAAGACGGCAACAAATGCATAAATGCGTTCTTTATCGGGGTCGTAGGTTACACTAACGAGATATTATCCAGCGATGGCATTCCGATGGAGTGGTTAGCTATCGAACCTACCGAAGCGGAGCGCGAGGAGTTCTACGAATTGTTCCCCGAAGCACGATCCGCTCAATCGAAAAGAGCCACGGAAAAAGCCCAGAATCAAGCCCCGGATTTCTTCAACGATACCGCGCGTTATGAAGAATTTGTGCGCTTGCTGGAGGCTTATGACTTCAAAGCGATAAAAGAAATGGTAGATACCTACATTGCCAAAGAGAACCCGTCGCTGTCGGACAGCGCGTATATGCTGCCTGAAATGATCGCGCCAATAATGGAGGCGCTAAAAAAATGCAATACTTATTACGATGTTGTGGAGGAGATAACTTACATCACGTATAAGGGCGTTGAGGAGCTTGGGCGGACTATTAATATCATCGCGCAGCTACACGGCGAGTATGATGCTGTATTTATAGGCTTCCAGTCTTCAGATTGGCTGTTCTTCGATGAGTGCATAATCAAAACGGATAACGATACCATTAAGGAAAGCTTCGATTTCGATGATATGAATCGTGAGGCCGTGGGCGGCGTAGTGTACGAAAACGTTAGAACATTCTTGTCTTATGACGAATATGACGCTATTATAAATTCAAAGAAAAAAGTTATTCTAAGATTTTCCAACTCGGATAATGGTAAATGTCTTGACCACATACTTACCAAGAAAGAAATTGATGCGTTAAGAACGATTACCTTCATAAACCGCCAGTATAACGAGTTGAGCGAATTAGGTTATGCGCGCCGACCAGAGAAATAACCGTTTGCAGACGCAAAAACGAAACAAAAGAGGCGGGCCCCTCTTGTGACTTGGGGCGCGCCTCAAAATGCCACTATGATCGTTAGCGCTTTCACTGCTTCCCAACGCTTTCTTTCAATATACTTATAACTTTATCGACTTGGACGGCTATTTCGTCGCTCGTCATACCCGGCGTAATAAAAGCGTCCATATTGCCGAAATACAGACCGACAACGGAATTTATAAAATCGCGGTCATAGCGGTCGGTAAGCTGGCCTTTTTCAAAGGCGCTATCAACCAGTTTTCCTAAAGCATCCTCCTTCAGCTCAGGGAACGCGGCTTTCACCTTTTTTCGGAGTTCATCGCTTTCCGAAAGGAAGAGTCGCCAAAGCGCGTTATAGCGCGGTTCCTTCATCGCGTATTCCAGCGAGCCTATCGCGATTTGCCGCAGCTGGTCAAATATGTCGTCCGAAGGAGCCACATTCGCCATTCGCCCCGATAGATACATTACCTTGCCGATTGCGATCTGTTCCATCAGGCA
>DBDD01000050.1:3552-7335 GCA_002293365.1 Christensenella sp. UBA941
GCCTCCTGCAAAATCGCGTTCAGCGAGGCTTCGTTGAACGACACGCGGGAAAACTGTGAAAACGCCGCCTCCATTAAGTCCGGCCGTTTGAGCAAGGGGTTTTCTTTCCCCTCGTCCTTAAACTTTATCAACTTGTCCAAGCGTCTCCCTCCCGTTCGCGTTCTCGCCGCGGATTTTTCGCCCCGCGTTTTCCTCGTCA
The DNA here is from genome assembly GCA_002293365.1 of Christensenella sp. UBA941. GTDB lineage: Bacteria > Bacillota > Clostridia > Christensenellales > UBA941 > UBA941. The sequence continues at coordinate 3,752 of DBDD01000050.1, forward strand.
TTCTAACACTTTCTTGCCGAATAAAGAAGCGCACAGCGTGAAAACCGCGCCGCTGACGACAAGGGTCATGATCCCGTAGAAATAATTGAAACTCCCTTGCAGGGCGCTCTCCATGCTCTTGTAGTGCCAGTACATAGGGAACGGATAGAAAAAGAACCGGTACGCTTCTGGCGTAACCGCCGCCCCAATCGGCAGGCATAGGAACGCCAGCATAATCACCTTAATCATCGAGAGACAGCCCATCTTATCTTTTGCGATTCCGCCTGCCAGAACCAAAGACAAGGCGAATTGAGGCAAGGCAAAGAGAGACGCCAACAGGATCGCGGGCAGCTTGGCCCCGGCACCAAGTATGAGTGAGACGCCAACTAGGTTAATCAGCCCTACCGCGACGGACACGATGAGCCGCGAGCCGAAGTATTTATAGGCGGATAAGGGGGCAACCCGATAGGCTCTTGATACGGCGGCTTCTTTATCCGTGATGATGTTGAAGCCGCTGATAACGCCGCCGATAGCCGTCGGGGACGTCAATAATACGGCGATAATCATTTGCGTGAGAAAATCGCGCCCGGTTGAAACGTTCCTCATGGCAAACGGCTGTATGACCATATTAAGAGCCGCGTTCACCGCGTCGCGCACTTTTTCTTCATAGGCGGCCCCCTCGTTGCCCTGAAACAGCACCCGTAGCGCGTCGCCGTCCCAGTACGCGCCCGGAATATTGTCAAACTCATTCACCCGTTTTATCAGCTTTTCCGTATCTTCGACGCGCTCTATATCCATAGTCAGGCCGATACGCTCCATAATCTCGCTAGGGACATTGCCCGCCACCGTGATACGGAGGTTATCGTTTTCGGCGGCGGTCAGCGCGGCCATAATCACAAACGCCATGACGATAGGAACGATGACGATATAGACAGCCACCTTGTTCCGAAAGATCAAGGCTCTATCGAGCCGCATCATCGCAAGCATTTGTTTCATGTTCATTCCCCCCTATGCGGTCTTAGCAGACGGAATTTAACACACATCAGACAGACTGCAAATAAAGCGACCGCCCAAAGCGCCAAAATCTCAAGCCCGTTTCCCGCGTAACCGCCGAGGCCGAACATCGTCCACTCATACGCAAAGATCATGGGATAAGCGGGCAGCAGTTTCATATAATCCATCGGAACCGACGGGAAGATATAAGCGAATAACACGACTGTGTTCGTGCCGATGACGAACGCCATCCACAGCAGCCAGCTTGTGAGCGATTTGAGAAATACGGTTACGGCCATCCCCATGAGTGTGAACAGAGCCGACACGATAAATGACAAAAGTAAAAACGGCCCAATATGGATGTCAAAGCCCACGGTAAAGACGGCGATCAGGAATGAATACGCCGCGCCGACGAGCGAAAACAGAACCGTTTTTGACGCAACATAGCTTAAAGCCCCGGCTGGTGATACCCTATAAGCGCGCGTGATCATGCGCTCCTTCTCGTTCAGCGTAAGCACTCCGGCCAAAAGAATCCCCGTCATGACCGCTTCCACGCTGATCATCATCGGAACCATCCGCATGTGGAAAGGGGCCGGCTGCGTTATCTGTGAAGTGTGCGAAAAGCGGATCGGCACGCCGTCTTCCCTCGGAGAGATTTGGCCGAGCGCGGCGCGGGCTTGCTTTTCGCTCAGATTGTTGACCAGCACCGCCAATTCACCGTTTTGCTCATAAACGCCTATGACGTTTTCATCTGCTCGAACAAATTCCTCTAATTCAACTATACTATCGGCTTCCGGTAGCCCGACCAGCCCCATGCCGAACTGTACGATCTTCACGGATGCGTTAGCGGCTCCTTTCGGCAGGATAAAATGAACCGTCAGGATGATCAGAACAAGAAAGCCAATCGTTATGCGGAAGAAGATGTTGTTCAATATGAGCTTGCCGTCCGCGGCCATCTGTATAAATAGCGTTTTCATGACGCCAGCCCCCGCCCCGTGATTTTGATGAAGATATCTTCAAGCGTGGCCTCGCAGGTATGGATGGTATCGATCTTTCTCTCCGAAATCGCGGCAATCAGCTTTTCGCGTTCGTTATTAAGGTCAAACATTTCCGGCGATACGCCTCCATGATACGTCAGCTTCACGGCCTGCGAGCCATATCGCAGCTTCAGATTGTACGGCGTATCCATCGCGTGGATTCTGCCGCCTTCAAGAAACGCGACGCGGTCGCAGAGCCTGTCGGCCAAAACCATATTGTGCGTCGTTATGAAGATGACCGTCCCTTTTTCCTTTTCCTCCAAAATCAATTCGCAGACGCGCGCCGCTATGGAAGGGTCGAGCCCGCTTGTGGGTTCATCCAAAAACAGGTATTCCGGCCTGTTTATCAGCGCCCGCGCAAAGACGAGCCGCTGCTTCATCCCCTTTGAGTAATCGCCGGTTTTCTTTTTCGCGCTGTCACTAAGGCCGACTTTTTCCAGCAACTCCATTGGGCGAATGGTGGGAACGCCGAACAAACCCGCGTAATATTTCAGGTTTTCTTCCCCCGTCAAATCGGGGTATAGATTAGGCTGCTCAAAGGAGACGCCAATTTTGTTGTAGAATTTCTTGCGGGCGTCTCTAACGCTCGTTCCGTCATAGGTAACAGAGCCGCTTTGCAGCTTAATCAGGCCGGTCATAATATTCTGCACGGTTGATTTCCCCGCGCCCGACGGCCCTAGAAATCCGAATATCTCACCGCCGCCAATCTCAAAGGAAATATCCTCGACGACGCATTTACCTTTGCGCTCGTAATCGTGCGACACCTTGCTTACCTCAAGCATGTTAATCCCCTTTCACGCAACTAGACCGATCAGTCAAGTATAGTATAGCGCGAGTTGACCGATTAGTCAATCGGGTTGTGTAAATACGGACAGGACTTCCTACAAGGAAGCTAAACTTTGAAGCGGTGAACGGCAAACACCAGCGTATCGCAGCCATTCGGCGCTGGAAATCAGCTGGTGGGCTTTGATATTCGTATATGGAAAGCAAACAACTTGAAGAAGCGATAGGGAAATATTACAGCAATGAAATAAGCCAACGCAAATAATAAGAATACTGCGTTATTCGCCTTCGCCGCAAAAGCGTAAAAAAAGGCGGGCTCCTCATATGACGAGATGCCCGCCTCCTGCTCCATCTTCAAGATATTTCCTATTTATCAGATAGATAAGTGCGATTCTTTTGACATTTATACTTCAGCCGATAAGCTTTATAGCAATCATCGCAACGAATTTTCCTGTTAGCCCTAACATCCGCGATAACTTGCTGCCCGCAATCGACGCACTCAAACATCTTCACGCCCCGGTTCCGCGTTCCGCATTGGACACAGGTTGCGGCGGCGTCCGATGGCTTGAAGCGCGTATAGCAGTGATGGCATAAAACGAGGTGCGCAAGCTGCCGGTCCAAATTGCTTTTAAGGTTTTGCAGGACGATATCTCCGAATACCGCCCAAAAGATGCGCTTGCTCTTCGTCCTTTTTACGGCGAATAATCCCAGGATTACCGCGTCCGCGACAAATTTAGGATCGCTGTGCATCGCCAGCATTTCATTTCGTATCCGCTGGCATATGAACGAAAA
>DBDD01000244.1:0-4234 GCA_002293365.1 Christensenella sp. UBA941
TGGCGCGCTCGGCGCGGGCCGCTTTGCACTCGCAACGCTCGCCCGGATCGAGCGACGCGCCGCAATGGGGGCAGGGATCATAATACGGCTTTTTGGGCGCGTAGCTTTTATATGGCTTTTTCATGGTGTGCCTCGCTTTCGTGGTGTTATTAGCTGGCCTTGCTCTCACCGTCGACGGCGAATAAGTAGTCGAAGGTGTGGCTGCCCGGTATAATTTCCATTATTTTTTTTGCTTCGGGTACAGTAAAAGATGTTGTACCGTTAAGCTTATTGCTTATTGACTTGTCCGACAGTTTGAGTGATTGCGCTAGGAATTTTTTGTCATAACCATATCGAACCATTTCAGCGAGCAAGTTTTTATACATAGCCGGTTACGCCTCCCTAAATTACTTGTAATCGTAATTTTTATCATATTATTACATATACACGTAAATGTCAACACCTTTTGCGAAATAAATTACTTGTAATCGTAAATAATTATTGAAAACAGAAGTATATTGTGTTAGGATAAATGAGGGGCGAAAAAATGAATTTAAGAACAAAAATTGAATCTCTCATGCGCGAAGGCGGTTTAACTAAAGCGATGCTTTCTCGCGAAACGGGCCTGCCGTATACTACGATCGATAGTATTTTGAAGCGCGATACATTCGAAAAAGTCAAGCTTTCGACGCTCCAGACGCTAAAAGAGTATTTTAATGTAAGTCTTGATTATTTGATGATTGATAGCGTAGAGGACAAGAATTACGGAAAGCCACAAATTGCCGTCACGTACCGCGAACAACAGATAATTTTGGCGTATAGAAATAATCCGACCATGCAATCGGCGGTAGACAAGATTCTAGGCATAGAGGCCGATATTGCCGAAGGGGTCGCGCCGCCCGTCCCGTTTGCGGGCGATAGGTGGTGGGGCGACGGAATGACATATGAGCAATACATGGCCGCCGCTGCAAAGCGCTGGGATGATCGAAAAAATGCCGGGGCCTCGTTTTCGACATCCGCGAATGCCGGGAGTTAAAAAGGCTCGGCAAATTCAGAAAAAATAAACGTCCTTGACTTCTTAATTTTTATCATCATCGGGCGGGCGTCAATAACGAAAGCGAGGATTTTTGTTATGAAGAAGCTGCTTGTTTTGTTGTTGGGGTTGTCGCTTTTGCTTGGCTGTGGGGGGAAACCTCGAAACATGAACGACGAGGCATATACAGTCGGAAAAAGGGCTTTAGAAATTACTGATCGATACTTGGACGGGGACGCTACCGCAAGCGAAGCCCGGTCAATGATTGATGATCTGCAAGAGCATCTCGAAGATATGCCCGAAAGCGATATAGACGAAATATCACGTAGTACGATGTCCTCTTCGCTTATAATACTGAGCGGCGAACTTATAATCGGTGACGATGTTGATATTATTAAAAGCCGCGATAGCTTGGCAGATAAACTAGGCGAAAAGGCTAGATAAATAGCATGTGCAAGCAAGAATAATCCGAAGGTGAAAGCGAGGTTTTTTGTTATGGGATTATTCAATATTTTCAAACGCATAAGAGGTGCCGACATAGAAAAAGAAATTTCTGCGCCGATCCAAGAAGCAGAATGTCCTTCGCCGCCTCCTTCTCCTTCTCGCGAGGAAAACCGCAAAGCATACCTAGAGCATCAAGACTATTTATTTGCTAAGATAATAGAGGATTTGCCAAGAGGCTCAATACTACTGTCTAATGATAAGGTGACGAAAAGAAGGTCGGGCGATATGCCCGAAATAAAGTATTCATCAATCACACCTAAAACTAGCGTTGAAAGAATTGGGAATTATACGGTTGTTGACTTGGAAACCTCCGGCCTAAGTGCTGTAAAAAATGAAATAATTGAAGTATCGGCTATGCGCTTTAGGGATTTTCGGCCTGTTGCGCTATTTGATTCGTTTGTGCTGCCCAAAAAGGCGTTGCCTGCTAATATTACAGAAATTACGGGCATTGATGAGGATATGCTTAAAGGCGCTCCCGAATTTTTTAGGCTAATACCGTCACTCGATGAATTTATCGGAGCCGACAATCTTGTTGGTCACAATATCGAGTTTGACCTTAAATTTCTATATGTTAATGGCGCGAATATTTGCAGCATTAAACGTAAATATTACGATACGAAAACACTAGCACAAAAGAAACTGAAAAAGCCAAAAGGAAAATGGGACAAGGAGTATGGTTTGTATGAAATTGATTACGAATCCGATTATGACGTTATGGATCACAAGCTAGAAACATTGTGTGATTTTTATTCTATACGTCAATCGCAAAGCCATCGTTCAAGCGCTGATTGCTTATGTACTGGCCTATTATTTAACAACATCGTCTCGGACACGGTTGACGCTAATATCGGTTGTATTTCGATAAATGCTTTATCTTGATTACCACCCAACGTGGCGGCAGTTTGGAATTAATGGAGGTAGATTATGGGCGCAAAACGAAAGACCGAAAAGGATAAAAACAACGCGGTCATATATGCCCGCTATTCCTCGCACAGCCAGCAAGAGCAAAGCATTGAGGGGCAGCTTCGCGAGTGCTACGCCTACGCCGAACGCGAAGGGTTGCACGTAATAGGCGAGTATATCGACCGGGCGCTCACTGGCCGGAACGACGACCGGCCCGATTTTCAACGTATGATCTCGGACGCCTCTATGCACCAATTTCAATATGTAATTGTGTACAAGCTTGACCGATTTGCCCGGAATCGCTTTGATAGTGCTCACTACAAGCACATTTTAAAAAAGCACGGCGTGAAAGTCGTATCCGCGACAGAAAACATATCGGACAATCCCGAAGGTATTATGCTGGAGGGAGTTATCGAAAGCCTCGCGGAGTATTACAGCGCGAACCTTTCGCAAAATGTAAAGCGCGGCCACAGAGAAACGCTTTTAAAAGGTTCGCACATAGGAGGAAAAGCGCCGTTTGGGTATAAGACGGTGGAGGCGAACGGCATACGGCGACTTGTTGCCGACGAGGATCAAGCGCCCATCGTCCGCTATGTATTCGAACAGTACGCAAAAGGAAAAACAAAAAAGACAATATTTGAAGAATTAAACGATAAAGGCGCGTCGTGCTATCGTGGGCAGCCCTTAACGATTACTAGCCTGCAATTCGTCCTGCGGAACGAAAAATATATAGGCAAATACATGTACGGCGGCGAAGAGGTCGTGGGCGCTTGCGATGCCCTAATCGATGAAGAGACGTTTAGAAAAGTGCAGGAACGGCTCGACGCCCGCGCGCATGGCAAGAGCGGCGAAAAGGCCCGGCAGGAATATCTGTTACAGGGTAAGGCGTATTGCGGCATGTGCGGGGCGCGGCTTGTCGGCGACGCTGGCCGGGGCAATATGGGGCAAATGTATTATTACTATTCCTGCGGCCAGCGGAAAAAGCGTAACGCCTGCGAAAAGAAAAACGAGAAAAAGGCGTTTTTGGAATGGTACGTTGTAGAGCAAACCGTCGAATACGTCCTGCAGCCCGCGCGCATGGAATATATAGCCTCACGTATTGTCGCCAAGTACGAGGATGAATTTAACGATCAACGCATAAAAGAGTATGAGCGACAAATTCGCAAAATAGACGTAGACGTCGAATGCCTTATTGATGCCATATTGAAGGGAGGGCCGAAAGCGGCTGAACGCCTAACGAGTAAAATCGAGCAACTAGAAACGCAAAAAGCAGATATCAAGCATGAATTGGTGGTGCTGCGCATCGCGAACGGCCATCGCTATACGCAAGAGCAAATAATCGCTTGGATGAAGCTTTTCACGCGCGGCGATCTGCTCGACCGCGATTTTCAGCGCCGCATTATTGACACGTTCGTAAATTCCGTGTATGTTTATGACGATAAAATCGTGATATACTACAACGTCAAAGACGGGAAACAAGTATCGTATATCGAGATGATAAGCAGTACGGAGGAGCCGCCATTCGGCGGCGATCCCGATAACTGTAACGGGGTCGATTTTAGCGGCGGGAAGTTCGGATATCGAATAGAACGCCCCGCCAAACCTTAATCGGGAAAGCCTCTAATTTAGGGGCTTTTCCGCTTCTTCAAGCGTTTGCCCCATCGAGGTTTTATCGAGCCAAGTCATCGCTTTTGCCGAGGATAGCTTGGAGTTAAACTCCAAATGCGCGTAGGTGTTGGCTGTAATCGCGAAATCGCTGTGACCGAGCCATTCCTGAATCTGCTTCAGCGGAACGCCGTTGGCCAGCAGTAACGA
>DBDD01000244.1:4286-4621 GCA_002293365.1 Christensenella sp. UBA941
GATTGCCAAGCTGATCGGTGTAGACGTAATGCCCTTCCTGCTTGTTGTAGGCGTTCCCGCAAAGCTTGCGGTAGTACGCCTGTTCCGCCTGAATCGCCAAAAGCTTCTCCCTAAACGCCGGGACGAGGGGCAACGTACTGAAGCTCGCTTTTGTCTTGGTCGTATCGTCGGCGATCAGAATGGCCTTGCCGTCCACCGTCGCTGTCGTGACCGTATGCTCGATAGTGATGGTGTTGGCTTCGAAGTCGATTGATTCCCATGATGGCGATATAATAGGACAAAAGTTAGAAACCTCCTAAATACAAGGGTTTCGCTCATTTTGTCCTATTATTATT
>DBDD01000241.1:0-8334 GCA_002293365.1 Christensenella sp. UBA941
TAGCCGATGCATATCTCCTTGCGCGCGTTTTGCTCTGCCAATAGCATATCCGCCATTGCGGACGCCAAAAGCTGTACGTTCGCCTTGGTAAAGCCGTCCGCTATTATCGCGCGCCAGCCGCCCGTCCCAAATTCTATGCCATGCTTCATAGTCACCCTAGCGTCACCTCCACGCGATGCGCGGTTCCTTTCTTGAATGCCGGTATTCTCGCGGCCTCTTCCCCGTCGACGAGCAGATTTTTAACTTTATTGCCACTATTTGGATTTCTGATAATTATATCGTATTCCGCGCCGCGGTACAAGCGTCTAACAGTTATTTCTTTCCAGCTCGCCGGTAGGCTCGGATCGATTAATAGCCCGTCAAAATCCGGCCGGACGCCCAATATGTACTGCGTAGCCGCAAAATATGCCCATCCCGCCGTGCCCGTCATAAAAGGATGCCTCGCCCGGCCAAAAGCCGTGTGCGCTTTTCCCATTACAAACTGGCAGTAGACGTAGGGCTCCGCCTGGCGGATTTCGATCTTGTCGTTTTGTTCGTAAGGCGAAAGCGCGTCGTAGTATTTCATGGCGCGCTCGCCGTTTTTCAGTATAGATTCCGCCGCCCACGCCCAAGGGTTCGGATGCGAGAATATCGCCCCGTTTTCCTTGATGCCTTGGTATACGCGCGTAACGAACCCGATGCCGTCGTCCGGCACGGTATACGGCGGCGCGTTTAGCAATAGCCCGTACTCGGTATATAGGTAGTCGTGCACGGCGTCCATGCACTTTCTCGCGCGCTCGCCTTTCGCGACGCCCGAGAGCACGGCCCACGTGTTCGATTCCATATGCACCTTGCCCTCTTTATCCGCGCTGCAGCCGATTTTTCTATTATCCGCCGTTATACCGCGAATGTACCATTCGCCGTCCCATAGCACGTCCTCACAGGTTTTGGCCATATCGTCCGCCAGCCGCCCGTACTTGCGCGCGTCGTCCGCTTTACCCAGATATTCCGCCAGCTCCGCGAACTGCCGCGCGGCCCAGACGAATAGGAAGCTGACCATAGCGCTCTCGCCGCCACCCAGGTTCAAACAGTCGTTCCAGTCGGCGCGAAGGCCCTTGCATATGCCGTTTTGACCGACTTCGCGGGCTGAAAAGTCTAAAATGCGCGTCATATGCCCGTAGACCGTGCTTTTTCCGCCGTCCGCAAACATGATTTCTTCGTCCGAAAAGCCAAATTCGCCCGTTTCTTTTATATAGTTCACTATCGCGCCGATAAGCCACAGCGCGTCGTCGGAACAGGCGTCTTTTATGCCGTGAACGCGATCCTCGGCGGACTTTGTCGGTATAACCGTCGGCGATTTGAAGCTCTGCTGCTTTTGCGTGCCGTCAAACCACGCCGGCTCGAATAGATGCAGCCCGTAACCCGCGTTCGTCAGCGCGCGCAAAAGCTCGACGATACGGCCTTTGCATTTCTCCGGATTGGAATGCGGGATCATCATGGCGTCCTGCGCCGTATCGCGATAGCCTAGGCCTGTACGCCCGCCCACCTCTATGAAGGACGAAAAGCGGGAAAACATGACGTTTATCTCGCTTTGATAGAGCGTCCAGATATTTATGAGCGTATTCATGCCTTCGCTTGGCGTATTTATTACGAGTTTTTCGAGTTTTTCGTCCCAAAAGCGCTTTAAAAGCGCGAATTGCGCGTCCACAGCGGCTGGATTTGCGTATTTTTTACGCATTTTCGCGCCGTTTTGCGCGTTTCCCTCGCCTAAAATGAATATCAAACGCGCTTCCTCGCCCGGAGCGAGTGTAATTTTCTTCGTTAAAGCGCCACAGTGGTTTCCTCCTAGCTCTTTTGAGCCCTCACAAGCGCCCTTCTCGACTGCAATCGGGTTTCGCTCCGTGCGATACGGCCCGATAAACGCGTCCCGCAGGCAGTCGTAGCCGTCCGGATCGAAGGAAGCCGCAAAGAATTGATGGCTGTCCTCTTCGTAATGCAGCTCGTATTCGATTATTCCGGCTTTATAATCCGATCCTGTCGCGTATAAACTCATCTGGAAATTGCGGTTGTCCATGTCGATCTGGTGAAATGAGAACTCTAAATACGAGAAAATAGAAAGCTCGCGCGCCATATCGCCGTCGTTTTTAAGCCGAACGTCCCAAATTTCCACTGGATCGTCCATAGCGACAAACAGCGTCTGCTTGGCTGAAACGCCCTTATACTCGCAGGAATACGTGCTGTACGACAGACCGTGGCGGCACTCGTACTTTGCTTGATCAAGCGGCTTGCCGACGGGCTGCCAGGATATGGACCAATAGTCGCCGTCCGCGTCGTCGCGGATATAGACATAGTGCCCGGGAAAGTCCATAGGGACGCCGTTGGGCCGGAAACGCGTTATGCGGTGGTACTCGGGCGAGCCGCAGAATAGATATCCGCCCGCCGTATGGTTGAATACGCCGCACATGTCCTTCGTGCCGATATAGTTCGTCCACGAAACAGGCGCGTCCACGCGTTCTATTACATATTCGCGGTTCTCGTTGTCAAAATAACCGTATCTCATGCAAAAAATCGCCTCTCTATTTGGCTGGGCCAGGAGGGTGCGCGAACCACGCCCTTAACCCTATGATGGCAAAAGCCATATCTTTTGATGCAATTATAGCGCGTTTTTTAGCGCCCCTGAATGGATATGGCTGTGATTATTTGCATAAGGTTGCGGTTATTGGGGGATTACAGCACCGCCCTTTATAACATGCTTCAACCGTAATTCACCATCGAGTACGATACAATCCCCAAAAAGCCCCTCTTCGATAGAACCGACTTTATCCGCAATCCCGACGGATTCGGCGGGCGTCCTTGTGCATGCCAAAACGGCGTCTTCGAGCGGTATACCGAAGCCAACCGTCCTTTCAAGCGCAACGCGCAGGTTGATCGCCGAGCCCGCAATCGTACCGTCTTTAAGCGTCGCGCAGCCGTCCCGAACCGTTACGGCCTGTCCGGCGAGCGTGTATTCGCCGTTTTCAAGCCCGGCGCAGGACAGCGAATCGCTGATCATGCAGATGCGCGATGCGCCGACGAACTTGAATACCGCGCGTATGACGGACGGATGCAGATGGACTCCGTCGCAAATGACCTCGGCATAGGCTGAAGCGTCCGCGGCCGCGCCTATAAGGCCCGGTTCGCGGTTCAAGAACACGTTCATACCGTTGAATAGATGCGTCACATGATTTGCGCCCGCTTTAAAACCCTCCATCGCCTCGTCGTAATTCGCCGCGGTATGCGCGAGGGATACGGCGCAAATATTGCTTGCCTCGCGTATAAATTCGAGTGCTCCTGGCAATTCCGGCGCGACGCACGCAAGCCGGATCAGCCCTCCGGAAGCCTCGTTCAGCCTTGTGAAAAGCTTGTAATCCGGCGCTTTTAGATGTTCCCCGGGCTGCGCACCCTTTTTCTTTTCCGAAAAGAACGGCCCCTCCATGTTGATGCCCATTACGCGCGCGCCACGCGGGTTTTCATAACCGTTTAGTGCCCTAAAGACGCGCTCTATATCCGAAACTCCCATAGTCATGGACGTCGCGAGCACGCTCGTAACGCCATTGCGAAGGTAATACGCCGTAATGGCGTCGAAATGCTCCCGGCTCGGATCACAAAAATCGTAGCCGACCGCGCCGTGCGTATGTAAGTCCACAAGGCCGGGAATTACGTAGCAGCCCGAAGCGTCGATTTCCTCTCCGCCCGCCGTCTTTGTAAAGACGCCGTTTTCGATAAATACGCCGCGCTCTTGAAACGCGCCCTTTATAAAGGCTTTGCCGTTTATTATGCGCATGGGATCGCTCCTTTATTGTGTAATACTATTCTATAACGCCTTACATTTCCGGCAAGCTGGCCGCGGCGACGGATTGGCCGACGCGGCGGGTCATCTCGTCTGGAAGCTCGACCGAAGCCTTTATATCCGGATATTCCTCCAAAAGAACTTGCTTTGCCGTTGCGAGGATAAGATCCCCGCCGCCGCCGCTCATTACGCGGCCCATCAGCAAGGCGTGCTTGAAGCCGTAGAAGCGATAATACAGCGCGAGCGAATGCCCCAAATACGCGCCGATAGACGCGAATATCGCCTTTGCGCGCGCGTCGCCATCCGCCATAAGGCCTTGCACGAGCTTGAGCTTTTCGGCGGGGGTAAGGCTGTCGCCTAGCGCTATACCCGCTTCGGGCGCAAGCTTGATAACGGCGTCCTGTGAAAAGTACATCGCGCCGACGCCCTTATCGCCCGACCACGGATCGGCCGCGGCGCTTGGGTTTAAGTCTACAGGCGCGAAGGCGAGCTCGTTTAGCCAGCCGCGGATGTTGCCCTTTTGGTCTACGAAACCGGCGGCTTCGCTCGTGCCCATCGCGATACCTAAAACGCCGGTGTCTTTTAGTCCGATCGTCCCGGCAAGGGCGGCTACGTCCCCGTCGTTGCACACGGAAATCGGCGCGCCGAATTCCTTGGCGGCTCGTAGGTATATATCTTTGACCTCGCGCTCGAACGCGTCCGGCGGCACCTTGATAAACAGCGACGCCCTCATGCACCGGTTCGCGACGAATATGCCCGCCGACGAAACGCCTATAGCGTCCACGCGCGGCATATGCTTCGCGGCTTCTCTAAAAGCCGACAGGATGCCTTCATAATGATAACTCGGGTCGGGCTGCGTCTTCGGATGCCAGACTACTTCCTCGGAGAATACCGCTTCGCCATCCACCACGGCGGAGACCTTGCGATCCGAGCCGCCCGCGTCAAAGCCGATACGGCAGCCGTTCAGATTGCCGCCAAGCTTTTGGCCCTCATCGTTTTCCTCTGGAATGGCGCTAAGCGGCGCGCAGCGAACCTCGAACTCCCGCTCGTAAACGTCGCGCATAAGGCCCGCGTCGAACGCCCGTCCGGCGGCTTCGCCCGTATACTCCGAGCGGATATACTCCGCTAAGGCTTCGATTTTCTCTCCATCGCCATATATCGTTAAGCAAAAGCCGCCCTTTGAGTAGAGCAGAAATTTGGTCAATCGCTCGAGGTAGAGCTTGTCCGCTTCGCGCATAGCCTCTGTCCCGTGCAGCTTGAAACGCAAAAGGCCGATCTTGCCGCCCTCGCGTTCGAGCGAAACCGCGGCTTCGATACCGTCCTTCGCGCTCGCTTCGAAAGCGTCCAAAAATTTAGCGAACGGAATAAAGCCCGGATCCAGCTGCGGTATGTTTTTTATTTCCATTTCAATGCTGGCAATGTGCATGGTGGTTCCTCCTGATTTTCTTTGTGTAGGGGACGGCCTCCCGGACGTCCCGTGACAATAATGATACCCGATTTTGGGTCGCGGGGCGTCGCGGACGCCGCCCCCTACATGATTTCTATAATAATATTCCTACGATTTTCCGCCCATCTTCCCCCGGTATTCGTTCGCGCTTATCCCTTCGAGCCGCTTGAAGACCTTTGAAAAGTGCGCCGGATCGTTATAGCCCACCATTTCGCATATCGCCGCCACGGTAAACCCCGGTTCCTCCAAAAGCTCCTTCGCCTTGCGGATTCGCAGCTCGTTTATTATCTCGTAAAAATTTTTGTTTAAATTCTTATGCAGAAGCTTGGACAGATGCCACTGCGAAACGAAGCAATGCGACGCGACGTTCATAAGGCTTAGCTTTTCGTTGTAGCGCTCTTTTATATATTGCAGCGCCTGCCGAACCACAAAGCCCTCCGCGCCGTCCGGCTCCTCCGTTTTGTCCTGCGCCGCGTTTCCTCCGGAGAGTATGTGCGTCATATGATCTAGCGCCTCTTCTATCTCGTCCATCCGCGACGGCTTTAAAAGAAAGCGCGATACGCCAAGACGAATTGCCTTTTGCGCGTATTCGAACTCCCTATGGCCCGTCAAAACCGCCACTCGCATATTGGGGAATTCGCTGCGCAGCCCCGCGAGCAGCGTCAACCCGTCTTGATCCGGCATTTTTATATCCGTAAACAAAATATCCGGCTTGATTTCGCGTATCACACGCGCGCCTTCCTCGGCGCTATAAGCGACAGCCGCCACCTCACAGCCGTATTTATCCCAGTTTACGACCCGTTTCAGGCCCTCAACAATGATATCCTCATCGTCGATCAAGACTACTTTATACATAATGCTTCCTCAATATCGCTTATATAGGCGTTTGTTCATCTTCTTTATAACGCAGCTGAGGAATTTTTGCAACCCGTATAAATCTGTAAAATGCGCTCTCGGATAATTTCTTCTTCGTCTCCTTTCCGGCGAGCACCTTCACCGTCTGGCCTGGGCCGCGGACAACGCGCAGAAAACCCAGCTCGCCAAACACGCTAAGCGCAAACAGAAGCTGCTTGCGCTCGCACTGGATGTACTTTTGCGCCGCCGTGAACAGCGCGTCGAAGGACGCGTACTCGTATGCCGCCGGGGCGATTTGCCTTAGCGCGCGGTAGCACTGGCCAAGCGATTCGCGCTCCGGCTCGACTCCTTCGAGCAATTCATCGCAACCGCCCTCCTGAGCCGATTCGACCGTCGTTCCGCAGCAGTTTAGGAGCTTCGCGGCGAACCCGTCCGTCAGGCACGAATCGTAAACCAATATCCGTTTAAAGCGCATCGGCGCAAGCTCCGCTGAATCCGGCGCTAAAAGCAGCGTATGATAGGCGTTTTCATTGCTCCTTGGCACAGCGCCGAAGCAGAGCTCCATACGCTCCCTGAGCCCGAGCGCGCCCAGCTTGTCTAGCGCGCGCTTTGCGCCAGAGGGCGTTCTTGCTATTATGAGCGAGCCTTGGATATCGCCTGTCAACAGCTCCTCCATGCGCGCGTTGGCATCGGGCGTTACGGCGATATCCGCGCTTTCTTCCGGCAGCTGCGCGTCGTTTATGAACGATTCGAAGAAAATCCGCTCGTTGCGCGAAACCAGCGCATCCGCGGAAGCCGTCGTATCCGGCCTCGCGTACCGCAAAACGCTGCGAACGGCATTGGCGCCGCGGTAGGTATCCATCTCCGGGCAGATCAAGGCGTCGAGCTCCTTCGCGGCGGCAAATTCCGCAAGCCTTGGCCCCATCGAGAAGCCAACCGCCGAAATCTGCGCGCCGTCCATGAGCGTAAAGCGCAGGTGCGAATTATCAGCGCCCATCGTACGCGCGGCGTGAACAGCCCCCTTTACGCGTAAAACCGGCGCGGGATTGCCGAAACCGAACGGCGCGAGCTTGTCAAGCGCCTGAACGAGCCCGGCGTTTACGTCCTTTATGCGCATCTCGGCGTCGTAGCTTGCCTTCGGTAGAAAATAATCGTTTGGAAATGTGCGCATATGCGCCAAAAAGCCGCGCTTGAATTCGTCGTAGCGGCGCTTTTCGATAGTCAGCCCCGCCGCCTGCGCGTGCCCGCCAAATCGTACAAAAAGCTCCGAGAAGCGGCTAAGCGCGTCGAAGAGATGGATACTCGGGATCGAACGGCAGGAAGCCGTTAGCATATCGTTTTCTTCGTGAAATAACAACACGGGCTTATAGAAGCGCTCCGTCAGGCGCGAGGCGACGATACCCGTCACGCCTTGATGCCATTCGGGCGAGGACAGTATTATCGCGCGATCCTGCACCAAATCCACTTCCTGGAGCATTTCGAGCGCGTCGAGCATAATCCGCTGCTCTATACCCTGGCGGGCTTTATTCTCTTCGTCGAGTTCCTCGGCGAGCTTTTTAGCGCGCTTCGCGTCCACAGTCGTCAAGAGCTCTATCGCGCGCATCGCGTCGCCTATGCGCCCCGCGGCGTTTATGCGCGGCGCAACGGCAAAGGCTAGATTCGAGGCCTTTAGCCCCTTGGGCTGTACGCCGGCGCGCTCTAACATCGCCTTTAGCCCCACGCAGGCCTCGCCGCCCTCTATGCGCTTTAGGCCCTGAGCCACTATTACTCTATTTTCGCCCGTCAGCGGCACTATATCGGCGACTGTCGCCAGCGCGGCGCGGTCGAGATAGCCGCCGAGCGCATCCGTACCGGAGAGCGCCTGAATGAGCTTGAGCGCCACGCCCGTACCGCATAGCTGCCTGAACGGATATGCCGAATCCGGGCGGTGCGCGTTGACGACAGGCCCTTCCGGCAGCTCCGCGAGGCACTGATGATGATCCGTAACGATAGTTTTCAACCCGAGCTCCCGCGCCCGCGCGATTTCGGCTATCGTCGTTATGCCGCAATCGAGCGTTATAAGCAGATCGGCCTTTTTCGCGATCTCTTCCACGGCGGGGATGCTAAGCCCGTAGCCCTCGGAGCGGTTCGGTACGCGGTATTCAACCTTGCCTCCGAGCTTTTTTATATGCTCGTATAAAATGGAAACGGCGCAAACGCCGTCGACGTCGTAATCCCCGAAGAG
>DBDD01000241.1:8343-11629 GCA_002293365.1 Christensenella sp. UBA941
GCCATGTCCGGCAAAAGCTCCGGCTCCGGCATTTGTTCGAGCCCGGAGCTCAAAAACGCCGCGATCTGCGCCTCGTCCGACATGCCCCTATTCATAAGGATGCGCGCGGCCGCAGGCGGCAGCGACATACGCCCGGCCAAATCGGCAACCAGGCGTTCGTCCTGCTCGTGTGCGTTTATGGGCTCGTATAGAATCATGTGATGTTCCTTTGATAATGTGATATTACATGTGTAGGGGCAGACCTTGTGTCTGCCCGGTATCCTGGGACATAGGGCAGACACAAGGTCTGCCCTACAGTTTGGGTCGTATTGGGCGTCGCGGGCGATTGCGAATCGCTCCTACTTCCTTTTGGGCTTTTTCGCCCTCGCCTTGCCCGCCTTATCGGCCGCCAGATGCCAATAGTACCACATCGGCGCGGCTAGCAGCACGGAAGAATATGTCCCCGCGACAAGGCCGATGATTATTGGCAGCGTGAATTCTTGAATCGCGTCCACGCCAAAGAAGTACAGCGCCGTTATCGTAAAGAGCGTCGTCAGCGAGGTATAGAGCGAGCGGGTCAAGGTTTCGCGCACGCTTATATTTACGATTTGTTCGCGCTGATAGCCTTGAAGCTTTTTGGAATTTTCGCGCACGCGGTCGAACACGACTATCGTATTGTTGATGGAATAGCCGATTATCGTCAGCACCGCCGCGATGAAGGACGAGTTGATCTGTATTCTGAAAATCGTCACGAACGCGAGCATGATAAGCACGTCGTGCAAAAGCGCGACAATCGCGACGAGGCCGTTATACAGCTCGAAGCGTATCCAGATATAGAGCAGCATCAGTACGCCTGCGATTAGAACCGCCCAGAGCGCGTTCTGGATAAGCGTCACGCTCGCGACGGCGCCGACGCGGTCTATACCGACTTGGGCCGCCTGTGGATATTTTGTCTTTAATTCCGTGACGATCTCTTGGCGCGTCGCGTTTTCCGTAACGTCGTCCGCGAAGGCCTTCATGCGCACGACGGCTTGGGTTTGCACCGCCGGGTTCGTGCCGCTCTTTACGACCGGCGCGTCCGTAAGGCCGTGCCCGGCCAAAACGGCGTTGACGTCCGCGACGTCGAAGTCGCCGCCCATCTCTATCGTCATTATCGTGCCGCCCGCGAAGTCTATGCCTATGTTCATGCCGCCCATAATAATCCCGACGACCAGCGCTATGACGACAACCGCTCCCGAAGCCATCGCGAAATATTTAAAGTTTTTCGTATAATAGTTTTGCATTACGCTTCGCCCCCTTCCACAGCGGCCTTGCGTTTCTCGGAATAATAAAGCGCCCTGTTCCCTATGCCCATGTTAATCGTTAAATTCAGAAGGCCGCGCGTTACGAACACTGCGGAGATGAACGACGTAATTATGCCGATAAGCAGCGTTACCGCGAAGCCCCGAATCGGGCCCGTCCCGAAGATCATCAGGACAATCGCCGCGATAACCGTCGTCACGTTTGAATCGAGGATCGCGCTGAACGCCCGCGCGAAGCCCGCGCGCACCGAAACGCGCAGCGACTTGCCAAGGCGCAGCTCCTCCTTCATGCGTTCGAATATGATGACGTTAGCGTCGACCGCCATGCCTATTGAGAGGATTATACCCGCTATACCCGGAAGCGTAAGCTGTACGCCGGGTATCGTCGCGAGCGCGAAGAGCATTATCAGCATGTAGATAATAAGCGCCAAATCCGCAACCAAGCCGGGCAGCCGGTAGATTATCAGCATGAACAGGAATATGAGCAGAATGCCGATAAGCCCCGCCGTTAGGCTAAGCGAGAGCGCCTCCACGCCGAGCGTCGCCGTTATGGAGCGGACTTCGATTTCTGCCATTTCGAGCGGCAAAACGCCCGAGCGTATCTGGTTCGCCAGCTGGCGCGCTGTATCGACTGTAAAATCGCCCTCGATATATGCCTCGCCGCTGGGAATTACGGAATTGACCATCGGCGAGGATATCATCTCGTCGTCCAGGAAGATGGAAATCGCTTCGCCGTTGGCGTAAGCCGCGGTCGTCGCCCTTTCAAACGCCGCCGTCGCCGTATCGTTTAGCTTGAAGCTTACAATATACGCCGCGCCCTCCATAGCGGGGAACACCTCGTCGATATCCTTGCCCTCGAAGATGACGCCGCCTTGCGCGTCGCGGAATTCGACCTTTGCGGTTTGTACTAGATATTGCGTTATCTCGTTCGGATCCTGTACGGCGCTCGTTTCATTTATAGGAATCTCGATACGCACGCGCGCCGCGCCTTGCTGCGTAACAGTCGCCTCCGGGAAGCCCTCGGCCGTAAGGCGCGTCCTGAAGATCGTCATCGCCATGTCGAGGTTTTCGGCCAAAGCCGGGTCGTTTAAGTTTTTCGCCTCGTAGACGACGGAAACGCCGCCCGTCAAGTCGAGCCCGAGCTTGATCTTCTCCGGCGCGCGCCCAATATCGTAGATGCCGAACGATACCCCGGCCATCAACACATACGCGAGCAGCGCCACGACAACGAGCACTGCAATCATAAAGGCGATGCTCTTTACCGGAGCGCCCCGATTTTTGCTTTTGTTCTTCACTTAAGTCCTCCTGATATGGTATTCGGTTGTAGGGACGCGATAAATGGCGTCCGTGAATAAAACAACCCTTGCTTTTTGTCACGGACGCCATTTATGGCGTCCCTACAGCATATCACGAATCCCCCAGCTCCCCGTCTTCCTCTTCGTCGAGCAGCTTTAGGAACGTTTCGAAAACGGCGTCGAGCAGCTTTTCGTCTTCTATCGGGACGTACAAATCCTCTTCGTCGCCCTCTTGAATTTCGAGCAGGACGATTTCATCGTCGCCCACACCCTCGATGTCGTCGATCGGCAGAAGCGCGAGATAGTGCTTGCCGTCGTGCTCGAACGTCATCAAATGATCGAATTCGACTTCGTTGCCCTCGTCGTCGAGCAGCGAGACGACGCTGGAGAGCTCCTGATCTTCCTGATCTATTTCTTTGCGCTTGTCCATAATGATCCTCCATTTTAATCCAGCGATTAAACCCGGGCAAGCAACCTGACCCACCCGCTAAAATATAGCACGCCTCGCAAAAACATGCAAACATTTTGGTGCTTAATCTCAATATCCTTGTAGGGCGGGGGCTCTGTTCCCGCCGTGCCAATTATTGCAACAAACGGCAGGAGCAGAGCCCTTGCCCTACAAATTGAAAATGTTGCGCCAATCCACCGCAAGTAGTAAAATAACAAAAAACGGAGGTCGCTCATGCACATACACATTCTTAAAGACGCCGC
>DBDD01000253.1:0-134 GCA_002293365.1 Christensenella sp. UBA941
TCCACCAGCATAAAGATTTCCCGATGCGTAAGAATACCGAGCGCCTGCTTGTTATATGGGGATAGCTGGGAAATACGCTCTATTATTTCCTCGCTGTTCTTTATGCTATCTATGAGATTGTCCACGTCGATGAT
>DBDD01000253.1:181-2093 GCA_002293365.1 Christensenella sp. UBA941
TTCGCGCATGGCTTCAAACAGCAGCGCCATATCTGGGAGGTCGTAAGAAGCAATCACGGCGAGATACGTCCCGTTTGAAATTTGCGCTATGGCTTCGGGGACTGTGTTCACCAAACGCAACGATACTTTGTATTTCAGCCAATCTCTTTGCGCAACGTCAAAGTTAGGGCGGCTATAGCCTACTATCAGTATCCAGTTTGCCACTTTCCGGCACTCCTTTCTTAGACGGCTGAAAACAATGCGCACGGAACCAGACTTACGCGCTATATATATAAAGACACGCCAGCACGGACAAAATATGACAAGAAATTTGAAAATAATTTATGAATACTTGTTCTATAATTGACTAATTCATTTACAGATAGAAATGTTGCGCGGATTTATATACGCAACGCACTAGCTTAGGTATGCCGCCCTGCCTCTATGGCAGAGCGGCGTCCGATAAGTTTGGCGTTCCTTAACGCCCATATCAATTTGACAGTTTCCGCCCCTGCTTTCAAAGACGGCATAGAACAGTACATCCAATGGACGGGTGCAGGTTATGGATTATACATAAGTTGTTGCATGGCGCGGGCAAGCGACGAATAGAAGTTAGCTGCTTCGCGTTCAGCTACATATTCCCCGATACCAGTACCAATCGGGCTATTTACTAACCGCAATATATTATCCTGTGCTTCTTGCGCCCGTCTCAGATAGTATTCGATCCATTTTGTCATGCTTGATTCATCGCTGGGGATACTGGCGTTTTTATCAACGCCTCCGCTACTCCCGTAAGTGACTTCCTCGCCATTCAAGCGATAGGTTTTTTCAGGAAATGCCTCTGCATATGCCATGCGCCCGTCAACGATTCCCATACAGGACAATTCTGCAAGCAGCTTAATTCGATCTTCTGCTGACAAATTATCCATATTATATTTTTCGCGTAAATAAGTTGCATCCTGAGAAGTCAGGCTTCTTCCTCCACCGAATCTCACGGCTGGATTCATGGTGAAAACTACATAGTCATCGCCTACTCGTTCGACGGCATATCCTATTAGGGTGGAGTTGGAGTTGACTTTTGGAGCCGCAGTTGAATCGACATACTCTTTTTCAGCGGCTTTCTTAAAGAGCATATTCCCGTTTTCGTCATATCTCGATTCATATGCCGCTTTTCGCTGCTCGTAGGTCTTGTATTTTTCTGGATAATGTGATTGAATCGCGCTCATTCTGATTCCTCCAATTTATTATTCATCGCTCATTCAACGCCGCCTATGCCACGAATAATAAAACAAAAGGCTTGCGTCGGCACAACTGCCGCGTCCGTGCAGCCGCATCCTTGCAAGCGTTCCATCGACATAGTTTGATTCACTACATTTTTTTCTAGGCGGCGCTCAAAAAGAACGCCGCCATATTTACGCCGTCGGCTTCACTCCTATATCCCATAATCGAAGGAATAGCCGGAATACTGGATTTGATTGATAAGGCTCGGGCTTACTTCGTTCAGCTTGCGAAGCGCCTCCAATTGGCTCTGCTCGAAGCCCTTGCCCCCGATTATTCCCATGCGGAACTCGCGAGAGAAAGTATCAGCGACGAAAGCCGCGTCCTCTTTCGAGAGTCCGGCCTGCTCGAAGCCGGTCTGGACGTAATCAATAAAATCCTTGTCGAGTTCGCTTTTCCGCAAGGCTTCTTCTTGATCGTTTGCATAATACATTTTATCAAGCGCAGTATAAGCCTTTTTATATTGCTCGACGCCTTCGTCTAAGAAATTTTCTTTGGGAATATTGCTGTCATCCATTCGGGTCCATTCCCCGCCGAGCATTTGGGTAGTCTCTTGCCGCCATTTTTCACGCGCCGCCTGGCTCGCAGTTTGTGGATTGCGACCTTGCTCATAGAAATCTGCGATTTTCTGGTATTCCTCCGTAGGTACTGCGAA
>DBDD01000253.1:2130-2843 GCA_002293365.1 Christensenella sp. UBA941
GTATTGGTGGGGGCGTACTTTGCAGCGCCTTGATATCTGCTGACCAAATCCGCAGACACTTGTTTAGACGGCGGCAGATAAAGCGTATCTTGCGGCCCGGCGCCACTTTCTTTTGTTTCTTTGATTTTTGACGACATACCCGCTCGCGCCTTGTCGAGCACTTTTAGCTGTTGCTCAGTCAGTTCCGGGAGCGGAGCAGGCGTTGTGACGTGAGGTGTTTTGCCTCCGTTGTAGGTGCGATATTCGGGCATTGCCGAACCATGATTGCTAGTGACGTTCATCTTTCTTTCCTCCTTGAAATTTGTACATTTGTCCTAAGTCCTAGCAACCCGTTCGACTTTATTATCGAAACATTGCTGGGCGTTCTTAATAGAATTAAGAAAAATAATCCGCTAATAATATTTATATGTATGGAAATGCGCCTGCCCTTTGCCCTGCGCTCCGGGCAGGCGCATTGACTTTCAGCGGCGGCGGACGCGAGTGGGTTTCTAAGTGCGCCGCCGCCTAAACTGGCAGCATTGCCCGGCAAAATACAGCAACTTGAACGGGCCGCTAGAACTTTGCCGCGCGCGCAAGTCCCGCCTCGTAGCTACGGCGGCGAAACTTACATGCTACATATATAAAGACACGCCGGCTCGGAAAAAAGTGACGAGATAATTTGAAATAATTTTTTATGGCTCGATGAAGCGCATTTCGCTTGCGAGGTTTAGTAA
>DBDD01000148.1 GCA_002293365.1 Christensenella sp. UBA941
CGCAGCGGCAGCGCGCTCATATCTACGCCCATCTTTTTTGCGCATTCGCCTATGACGAGCGCGTATGATGGCGTGCCGACGAGGATCGTCGTGCCGTATTCCTGCATCATGCGCACTTGGCGCTCCGTATTGCCGCTCGAAACGGGGATAACCGTCGCACCCAGCTGCTCAAGGCCGTAATGCAGGCCCAATGCGCCCGTAAATAGGCCGTAGCCGAAGGATATTTGCGCGATGTCGTATTTTTGAGCGCCGCCCGCGCAGGCTATGCGCGCGACGACCTCGGACCAGCTATTTAAATCGTTCTTCGTATAGCCCACAGCCGTCGCGCGGCCTGTCGTGCCGCTCGAAGCGTGAATGCGTACGATTTCCTTCATCGGTACGGCGAATAGGCCATACGGAAAGGCGTCGCGCATGTCGGCTTTTGTCGTAAACGGTATGTGCTCGATGTCCTTAAGCGTTTTAATGTGGGAAGGCTTCAGCCCTATCGCGCCAAACTTCGCCTTTACCGACGAAACCCGCTCGTACGCGTACTCCACTTGCTTTTTCAGGCGTTCCAGCTGGAGCTCGCGCACGGCCTCGCGCTTCATGCATTCCCGTTCTATGTTCCAGATCATAGTTTCCTCCATACTTCCATTCTACAAATCAAAGAACCACAGCGCTGTGATTCCTTATATATGGTATATCATAAAGCAAAATAAGACAAGTATTCGATTGTTTTGTATTCCGCATTGGGCGAAGCCCAATGCGGAATACTTTATTTTATATTGTTGCGCGGCTGCGCCGCGCAACAATATTTGAATAAACTAGTGGTTAATATGTTCTCAGCTTCTCCGCTGGCAGCATTTCCTCGAACAGCGGCCAGCAACCGCCCGTTTCCGGCCCGTCGGGCAAAAGAAAGGCTTTGCGCGGATCTACATATATATAGGTGCAGCCGGGCACGCGATACACGCCGAACAGCTTGTCCCACGCGAAGCGCTCGGGTTTATCAATTTGCTTGATTTCCGCCGTGACGCCGTCCGCGCGGGAAAACGAGAGCGTATACACCTCGTGCGGCGTATGGAGTTTCATCATTTCGATTTGCTTTTTAATGGAATAACGGAAAAAGCCATAATGGACTAACGGCAATAACAAACCCACGCCCAACAGTACGCAGCCGAGCACGAACGCCTGCTCCGCCCGATCGCGCATAAAAAAACAAATCAACGCGAACGCGGACATAATTAACGCGAATATACGCGGCAGCCTCCATAAGCGCTGGACGCGCCGGGCGTCAAACATCGCAAATTGCCGGAATATGCGCGCGTCCACGAGGACGTTAACCGTAATTATCTCTTTTTCCATCTGCACCCACCTCTATTTATAATGCTTAACTTTAACATGGCAAAGCCACTCGTGGCAAGCAAGCGCATATAATCGTAGCAAAGGCATTCATTCCGGCTAAGATAAAAAATAGCGGCGGCATTGGGCCGGCTGTATCGAGACGCCACATATGAAAAGATAACAAAAAACCCCCTATAATCCATAATAATCCCCCTGTTCATAACCATTTTTATAAAATATACTACATGTAATATATTCTTCATCTTCTTCCGACTAGGTAAAAAGGCTAGGTGTTTTGCGCATGAATGAAATAATCGTAGCCATGCGGGATATTTGCAAAAGTTTTCCCGGCGTAAAGGCTTTGGACAACGTTTCGTTCGAACTAAAATCGGGCGAGGTTATGGCGCTTTTGGGCGAAAACGGGGCCGGGAAATCTACGCTAATGAAAGTACTCTCAGGCGTATATAAGCGCGATTCCGGCGAGATGGAGATAATGAGCCGCACATATGGCGATTTAACTCCCAAACAGGCGCAGGCCGCTGGCGTCGCCATCATCCACCAGGAGCTCAATATGTGCCGCCATCTTTCCGTTATGGAGAACATCTTTCTCGGCAAAGAAAAAACGCGCCGCGGCTTGCTGAGCAATGTTGAAATGGAAGCGGAAGCGAAGCGTATCCTCGACGAACTGAAAATCGACATATCGCCGTCCCAAATAGTAGGCGACTTGACCATCTCCAAACAGCAAATGGTCGAAATAGCCAAAGCTCTATCCACAAACGCCAAAATACTGATTATGGACGAGCCCACTTCCTCGCTAACGGCGAAAGAAATCGAAGACTTATTCCGCATCATTCGCACTCTTAAGGCGAGCGGCCACGGCATCGTCTATATCTCCCACAGGCTCGACGAATTACAGCATATCGTCGACCGCGTAACAATTATGCGCGACGGTCAGTTCATCACGAGCATGAACTACGCAGATACAAATTTAAACGAAATCATCACGCATATGGTCGGGCGCGAAATAAAAGAAAAATTTCCGAGGGTAACGTATCCAAAGGGCAAGGAAGTATTCTCCGTAAAGAATCTAAACGCCGGACGTATGGTTCGCGATATCAGCTTCTCGCTGTACGAGGGCGAGGTCGTCGGCTTCGCGGGGTTAGTCGGCGCGGGGCGCACGGAGACGACGCGCGCGATTTTCGGCGTCGATCCGAAGCAAAGCGGGCAAATCTTCCTAGGCGGCAAAGAGATTACGATAAACCGCCCCGAGGACGCTATCAGGGCGGGCGTCGTACTCGCGCCCGAAGACAGGAAAAAAGACGGGCTTTGCACGAAGCTAAGCATCCGGCATAACCTCTCGCTCCCCAATCTCGACTTAATCTGCGATAAACTCGGTATCGTAAATTCAAAAAAAGAAACCGAGCTTTGCGAAAAGGCCATCAGCGACCTCACTGTCAAAACTGCGGGCGTGGACGGCGACGCGGGCAACCTTTCGGGCGGCAATCAGCAAAAGGTCGTCGTAGGCAAATGGCTAGCGCGCGACTCAAAGGTCGTCATCTTCGACGAGCCGACGCGCGGCATCGACGTCGCAGCCAAAGTGGAAATCTACAATATCATAAACGAATTAAAGCGCCGGGGTATCGCGGTCATGTTTGTATCCTCTGAAATGCCTGAAATTCTAGGCATCGCGGATCGCATCATTGTTATGTGCGACGGACGCATTACAGGCGAGCTTTCTCCAAACGAAGCCACGCAAAACGAAATTCTAGTTCTCGCTACCCGCTTTGAAAGCAAAGTGGAAGCTATCGCGCAATAAAGGGGGATGACGGAATGAATAAAAGATACAGTATCAGGCGTTTTCTAAAGATAAGGGGCATGGGTACGGCGCTGACGGCGTTCGCGGGGCTGATCATAATTTTCCTGGCGTTCGGCGCCATTAACCCGACGGTATTCCTGCCCAGCAACATAATGAACCTGCTGCGCTCGATGTCGAAGTATCTGCTTATCGGCATTGGGCAAAGCTACATCCTCATCACCGGCAATATCGACCTGTCCATCGGCTCGGTCGTCGGGATGGGTACGATGATATCGGCGACGCTCATGACGAGGGGGATGCCGGTTCCGCTTGCGCTGCTCATTACGCTCATATGTTGTATGGCAGTCGGCGTATTAAACGGCATTTTAGTCGGCAAGTTCAAGCTGCCCCCTTTTATAGCGACGCTTGGCACCATGTTCTGCGCTAGAGGCGTAGCCTATATGGTCAACAACAACCGCAA
Organism: Christensenella sp. UBA941; assembly: GCA_002293365.1. Taxonomy (GTDB): domain Bacteria; phylum Bacillota; class Clostridia; order Christensenellales; family UBA941; genus UBA941. The sequence continues at coordinate 3,597 of DBDD01000148.1, forward strand.
TACCGACGCCATAGCGTCGGGCATCGGCAAAGAAGCGTCGGACGCCTTCCAGGGTTCCCTCTATTATGGGCAAACGCTCGGTATTTACAACACATTCTGGATCGCGATTATACTGTTCGCCATATTCTTCTTCGTACTCTCGAAAACAAAAACAGGCCGCCATATCTACGCAATAGGCTCCAACATCGAAGCCGCGAAGCTTTCGGGCGTAAACGTACAGGCTACCATAACGAAAGCATACCTCGTCAGCGCGTTCTGTTCATACGTCGTCGGGCTCATTACCTGCGCCCAGGCTTCGAACGGCAATATGGAGGCCGGAATCAGCTACGAAATGTACGGCGTGGCCGCGGGCGTTATCGGAGGCGTATCGCCGCTCGGCGGAACGGGAATACTTCTCGGAACGCTGGCAGGCGCGGCCGTTTGGCAAGTACTTGAAAACGGTCTAAATATGATCGGAGCTCAAGTCGGTATTCAGCGCGTCGTAATCGGCGTAATCGTCGTGTTAGCTGTGTTGCTGGACGTTCTTCTTAGAAGCGGCGCTTCATTTAGAAAAAAGGCCGCGGATAAACGCTAAACCTGTAGGGGCGAACTGTGTTCGCCCGTGGCCCAAAACAAGCGCTTGCAGTTGATCGCGGGCGAACACAGTTCGCCCCTACAGGATTAGAATGATTTTTGGGTCACG
>DBDD01000301.1:0-15730 GCA_002293365.1 Christensenella sp. UBA941
GAAGCAGCGCCGGGTCGGGCGCGGCGGCGGGCGGATTCTGCGTGGCGGCGTCGATTTTATCGAGCGCCTGCCATATGGAGCAAAGCAAGCTTTCGGCGATTTGTATGAATGGGGGATGCGCGGCTCTTACCGCGTTCAAATCGCCGTCCTTCGCGAAAGCTTCAAGGCTTTCCGCCGCTTTGCCAACCGCTTGAGCGCCGATACCGTAGCTTGACCCCTTTATTCCATGTACGACGATCGCGTAATCGTATAGATTTTCTCCGGTAAGATGTTTTTTTAGGCTGGCTAAAAGCGGTCTGGTATTTTCGGCGTAGGAGCGTAAGACGTCGATAAACACTGTTTCGCTGCTGCCGAGGCGCTTAAGAACTTGATCAAAGTCTATGCCGTCGATCATTATATCTTTTGCGAGCAAGCGGCGCTCCGTTTCACAGGAGTCAATCGCAGCGTTAAGAAGCCCGGATTCAAGCTTTTTATTCCGAACCCATCGCCGCAAAACGGCGTCGAGCTTAATCATGTCGATNNTTGGAAATGAAGTCCTGGAAGCCCTTGCTTAAATACATCTCATCGTTGCCGACGAGAGCGTTAGCCGTCAGCGCGATAATAGGAATATTAAGCGCGTAAGGCGTGCCGATTTCGTCTCGGATAACTTGAGTAGTCTCGATACCGTCCATTTCCGGCATCATGTGATCCATGAATATTGCATCGTAGCGCGGTGAGCCGGCGCGGATGATTTCGACTGCCTGTTGCCCGCTTGTGGCGCAGTCAATTTTCATTTTATAGGGCTTCATCATGCCCTTTACAACATCTAGGTTCGTTTGTATATCGTCGACGACGAGTACGCGCGCATAGGATAAATCTACGCGAATCAGGCTTTGGGTTTTATCCCGGCGGGACTGAGTATAGCTAAGCCCCATAAGGCTTTCGGCAACTTCCTTGCCTATGGGCGAGGGGCTTACGAAATCTTGGCGCAGGCGCACGCTAAACGTGGAACCCTTCCCAAATTCGCTTTCGACGGATATCGTTCCGTCCATCATCTCTACCAAACGCTTGGCGATAGCCAGCCCGAGGCCTGTGCCTTCCACCTTGCGGTTCGTCCCTTCGCCTACTTGGTTATATTCCGAAAACAGTTTCTTCAAAGATTCCTGCTTCATACCGATTCCGCTATCGCTAACGCTTGAAACGAGCCAGACGCTTTCTCCGTCAATCTCGTGGGATATGCGCCATTCTACTGTACCGGCGTGCGTATATTTGAACGCGTTAGAAAGTAGGTTGCTGAAAATTTGCTTTATACGAAGGTCGTCGCCATACAAAACTCCCGGAAGGTCTTCGTCGACATACAGCTTGAAAGTAATGGGTTTTTCTCCGATTCGCACGATGTTGAGCGTGATGATATCGTTAATCAGGCTGGGCGTATCGTACCGGACGGAATACAGCTCCAGCTTGCCGGACTCAATTTTGTTTATGTCCAATATGTCGTTTATAATACTGAGGATAGTCGAGCCCGCGCCGTAAATCTTTTCGAGATTCGCATTATCGGTTTCGCCCGGCTGCTTTTCTCCTAGCGCCAGTTCGCTCAGGCCGATTATGGCGTTAAGCGGCGTCCGGATTTCGTGGCTCATATGGGCGAGAAAGCTGCTCTTGGCGTTGTTTGCTTTTTCAGCATCCGCCAAAGCGGAGTTGAGCTGTTGGTTTACGGTTTGGAGCAGCTGATCCCGCCGTTCAAGCTCGGCCGTCATCTTTTTTTGCTCGGACAAGCCGGCCTCAGCGTTTTCTTTCAGAGCGGCTACTTCCTCAAACGGCTTTTTGATAAAATATGAGGCGATTATCGCCGCGATGATGTTCAACAATACGCTAATTGCGGCTATTAGAAACAGTCCCTCGTCGACGTCGCTGATCGGGCTTTCGGACAAGGGCGCGACGATTCCGAGGCACCATCCTTCCGCGGAGCCTGAAATAGACCGATAGGCGCATATGCGCGGCTCTCCATTCATCGAATAATAGCCGATGCCTCTTTCGCCTGAGGTAAGCTTTTTAAGGATAGGAGCCAGTTCTTCGTATTGCGGATCGGATTGTGACTGTAAAATAAAGTTTTGACGGTTTTGCACCCATTCGGAACGGATGTTCGCCAGAATATAACCGTCGCGGTCGTCAATAAAGATGTGCCCCGTTTCCCATACCTTATATTCGGACGCAAGATTGCTGAAGTACATGCCATCAAGCGTCAGTACGAGAACAGCGTCCGTTTCCGTTATTGGCGCCGCGAGATAGAAGGCCACTCCATTCTCAACGGGAATAGAAGAAGTAAACGCGCTGTTACCCCTAAAGGCCTTTTGAATTGATTCTTCGCCTAATAGGCTTAAAGGAGCGGGTAAACCTTGTGAAGTTATAACGCCAAGGCTTTGGCTCATAATAGACATGCCGGAGAATTTGGGATATATCGACGCCTGTTCGTGAAGCGTTACAGTCCAATCCGAGGGAGCAGCGCTTGCCAAGTGTTTGGCCGCAGACTCTGCCTCGTGCTTTAAGAGCTCGATCTCCGAGCTGATAAATCTGTCGGCAATATCGGCTACGACCAGCATATCCGTTTCTATATACGACTCGATGCGCTTGCGCACATAAGCCGTACCCGCGGTAATACTGAATAGTATAATTGCTAAATTAGTAAAAACAATGACTAGTATAGCCCTTGCCCGTATTTTCATCGTTTTGCCTCCGCGACGATATTCAGCGATGACAGAAATTAATATTGACATTCGCGCGACAACATAGTTTAGCATAAAAGTTTAAATTTGTACATATTGCCTTTTTATGCCAAGTGATATATACTGTCGGCATACTCAATTACCGCAGCGCGGCGGTTGATGAATCCATGGCGGAAAAGAGAAGGAGGCAGTTCATCATGTATAAATCATCGTCTCTCTTGGCGCGTTTTCTTGGCTGGCTGCTCATAATCACTATGATAGCGGCTGCGCTTTTGGTTTTCGCGCCGGCGGCAACAGCGGAGATCCCATACTATCTGTTCGCTACGGTTAATCCGGCCGAAGCGCGGGCGCGCGAAGAGGCTAAGGCGCGCGCCGCGGAGGAATCGGCGGAAGAAGCCCGTACGGCGCGTACATGGGTTACATACTATCCGGACGATCCTGACGCGCAAGTACCGGATACGCAGCCTATCTCCATATTTCCGGACACGCAAGCGCCGGATACGCAGCCGATTGTAATAGGCCCCATTCCGCCGGATACGCAGCCTATCACAGTCGAACCCATTCCGCCTAATACGCAGCCCATATATGTTAATCCCGTTACACGTCTGATAGGCGAAGGGATGACCATCGCAAGCGCAAATGTATACGATAAAATGGCCAAAGGTTCGCGGGTCGGCAGTATGAAAAAGGGCGAGACGTTTAATGTTCATCAAATAGCCGGCAATCGTTTTTTGATCGAACAGGACGACGGAACGTATGGTTATGTCGATATGGCTAAATGCAACGTAGATCTTTACGAGGCCTATCATCTGGCGTTCGAGACTACGCGTTCAGCCGATGTCTATGGTTCGCCAAAGGAGTCAAAAGGGCTTCTCCTGTTTACATTGCCCGACGATAGCGATGTGACGCTTACAGGTTTTCGCGGCAAGTGGGCCATGATACGCTTTGGAGAAGAAGCGGGCTACACTCTATACAAAAATATAACCGTAAAGAATTAAAATAGCGCCTTGGCAGCAATCCGCCCGCTTATGTGATTTTGTCGCTAGGCGGGCGTTTATATAACTTTCCATTATTTTGCTAGGCATATTGACGTTAAAGCAAGTCGAATGTATAATATTCCTGTTATTACAATCGATTACAATGCTTTCCATTTTTGAATTAAAATGGCTTCGGTCTCAGGACTTCCAAGTGATTCATCATCGTGAGGAGACTGCATCAATGCTCATTAAAACAAAGATACTGCTTCCTACAATCGCGCTTACCTTATTAGTGACGGCGGCGATATTACTGTCCAATATTGCGTTGTTTTCGAGCTTTGTAGATGAATCGACGGTAGAAGAAGTCAATGTGGCGACAAAGGTCGCGATAAGCAGCTTGGATACGATAAAGGCGCAGGCGACCGCCGCGTCGTTAAACATGGCGGGAGACTCCCGAATTCTATCGGCTCTTGAGGAGCGGGATAGGGAAGGCTTGCTGGCCCGCGCCCGCGCGCTGCAAAATGAGACCGGTGCAGGGTTTTGCACGATTACGGATGCCGAAGGCAGAGTAATCGTTCGCACACATGAGCCGGATATATACGGTGATTCGATTTCGTCGCAGGTAAACGTTCATTCAGCGCTGCACGGAGAAGCCATTACGGTTATCGAGGAAGGCACCGTCATTCGCCTTTCCGCGCGGGCGGGCGCGCCCGTCATTGACGGCCAGGGGGCGATAATCGGCGTCGTCTCCTCGGGATATCGATTGGATACGGGGGACTTTGTCGATACGCTAAAAGAAATACTTGGCTGCGAGATTACCGTCGTTTTAGGCGACGAGCGAATCGCGACGACGATAAAAAATACGGACGGCACGCGCGCGATAGGCACGCGCGCGGACGCTCATATAAAAGAGACGGTATTTGCCGGAAACACCTATTCAGGGAGAGTAGACATTCTTGGCCGCCCCACTATCGCCAATTATATCCCGATCGGCGGCGCTCACGGGCAGGTAATTGGCATGATCTTTGTCGGGCAATACTTCGACGAAGAACTGAAAACGATTCAAGAATTCGTGCAAGGCGGGCTTATCATAGTCTTTGCTATGTTAGCGGCCTCCATCGTAATTATCTTGATTATTACCGGGCGCATAGTTACGCCAATCCAGGCCATGACGAAAGCCGCGGCCGCGTTGGCGGCGGGCGATACCGACCTCGACGTTCAGGTAAACACCAGAGACGAGATGCGTACTCTGGCCGACGCGTTTAACAGTATGATCGCCAACACCCGCAGACAGGTGCAAATCGTCGAAAGCATCGTAAAAGGCGAAACTGAAGTTACAATCCCGGAGCGTTCGGAGAAGGACATAATGAACCGCGCGCTCGGAAAGCTAAACGCCACGATTCAGGCGCATGCGGCGGCGATTCGGGAGGAACACGAGCGAACGAAGCTGATGCTGGACGCCACGCCGCTGGCGAGCCGCCTTTGGGATAGCAACTACAATTTAATCGAATGCAACGAAGCGTCGGTTAAGCTTTTCGGCGTTAAAGACAAGAAGGAGTATATCGAGCGCCATTTTGAGTTCGCGCCGGAATACCAGCCAAGCGGGCAGAGTACGCGCGAAAAGACGAACGAGCTCGTGCGTGAGGCGTTTGCAAAGGGTACGTGCCGCGATGAGTTCATGTATAGATTGCCGGACGGTTCGCCGTTGCCCGTCGAAGTGACGCTGGTACGCGTTCCGTACGGCGAGGATTATGTCGTCGCCGCCTATTCGCGCGATTTGCGCGAGCAGGTGAAGATGATGTCCGAAATCAAGGAGGCGTCCGCTCTTTTGGAAAGCGCGCTCGAAGAGGCGCGCAGGGCCAATAGCGCCAAGAGCGATTTTCTCGCGCGTATGAGCCACGAGATGCGTACGCCGTTGAACGCGATCATCGGGCTTTCGGAAATTTCGCTTTCAGGTTCAGGGCTGAATGAAGAGACGCAAATCAACTTAGAAAAGATATACAATTCCGGCTCGACGCTATTGAGTATCGTGAACGATATTCTGGATATTTCGAAGATACAGTCCGGCAATTTTGCCATACTGCCCGACCAATACGATATTCCGAGTCTTATCAACGATTCTATTCTGCAAAACGTGCTGCGTATAGGTTCGAGGCCTATTAGATTCCATCTCAAAATCGACGAGAGTATGCCCGCGCGCCTTCTTGGCGACGAGCTGAGAATAAAGCAGATTATCAATAACCTTTTGTCCAACGCGTTCAAATATACCGAGGAAGGAGCGGTTGAACTAGGGTTAAGCAGCGAGCGCGACGGGGATTCGGTTTGGCTTACAATACGCGTGAGCGATACGGGTATAGGCATACGGAAGGAGCACCTGAATAAGCTCTTTGCCGACTATACGCAATTCGGGGCGACGAGCTACCACCAAGCCGACGGAACGGGCTTGGGGCTGGCGATTACGAAAAAGCTGACGGAGATGATGGACGGAGAAATTTCCGTAGAAAGCGAATTCGGCGTAGGCAGCGTCTTTACTGTAAGGATCCGGCAAGGATATGTCGACGACGCCGTAATCGGCGCTTCTGTCGCGGAAAGCTTAAAGCGTTTCGACTACTCCGCGAACAAGCTGAACCGGAACGCCCACGCCAGCCGCATACCGCTGCCCTACGCGCGCGTGCTTCTCGTCGACGATAATATTACGAACCTGGATGTAACCAAGGGGCTTATGAAGCCGTACAGAATGAAAGTGGACTGCGTTACGAGCGGCGAGGCGGCGGTTCGCGCTGTCCGCGAGGAAAAGGTGAAGTACAACGCCATTTTCATGGATCATATGATGCCCGGGATGGACGGCGTAGAAGCGACGCGTATAATACGCGAGATAGGAACCGCGTACGCCGAAACGGTTCCCATAATAGCTCTGACAGCGAACGCCGTCGTAGGCAGCGAGGAAATGTTCTTGAATAACGGCTTCCAGGCCTTTATCTCTAAGCCCATAGATATCATGCGGCTCGATACGATCCTTAGACAATGGGTGCGGGATAAAGAGCTTGAAAAGGAGTTAGTAGACGAAAGCGAAGAGGGTTCATATCAAATCGATATACACGGCGCCGGACGTATCCCGAATATTGCTATCTCTGGCTTGGATAAGGAGAAGGCATTAGAGCGCTTTAACGGCGACGAAGCCGTGTTGATCGACGTCCTTAGCTCCTATGCAGTGGGTACGCGAACGCTTTTAAGCAACTTGAATGAATATGCTGCCTTGCAAAATTTAGAGGACTACGCCATAGCTGTTCACGGAATAAAGGGTTCCAGCTATGCTATTTTCGCACAGGACGTTGGCAAGCTTGCGGAAGCGCTGGAAATGGCCGCGAAAGCGGGAGACTATGATATGGTCATACGAGAGCATCCAGTGCTCGAAACGGTCGCAGTCGCTCTTTTAGACGATTTGGATAAAGTGCTCGGCGAAATTGGCGCCGACAAGCCGATTGCGCCGGCGCCGGATAATGCGCTGCTCGAGGAGCTGCGCGGCGCTTGCGAAGCTTTTGATATGGACAGGGTCGATGCGGCGTTGGAGCGGCTTGAGGCTTTTCGATACGAGAGCGGCGGAGAACTGGTTGCATGGCTGCGAGAGCAAGTCAATAATATGATTTTCGAAGAAATAATCGGCATGGATTTCTCCAATCTTTCCGCAAAATCCTCATTGTCCTTGCCGGATATTGAGGGTATAGACGCGCTCGAAGGCGTCCGCAAGTGCGGGACGCAAGAGCTATTCATAAGCCTGCTGGAGGATTTTTATTGGTTAATTGATTCAAAAGCGGCTCAAATCGAAAAATTTGTTGCGGATGGACAGCTTAGAGAGATGACCATTGAGGTTCACGCGCTTAAAAGCACCGCCGGCGTACTGGGGGCAAATGAACTGGCAGATGGATTCCAGAGCCTTGAACGCTATGGGCAGGAAGGAAACCTTGAAGCTATTATGCGGGAAATGCCGACCGTCATGCAGCGCTTTAGAAATTTTAAGCCTTTACTGGAATCCGTCGCAAGAAAGAAGGAACGCAAAAAAAAGCCTGCTTCCGCGACGGTATTGATAGAGATGCTTACGCTACTGATACAGGCGGTCGGCGAATCCGACATGGACGGCGCAGACAAGGCGTGGGAGAAGCTGAACGAATACCGGCATCCGGAACAGCTGCGAGAACGAATGGATGAATTACGAGCATATATGGCGGACGTAGAGATGGATAAGATCATGAAAGCGGCGAACATAACGATCGACATAATCAGGAATTTGCCGGAGAACGCGGTATAAAGACGGACTCGCGTTATTAGCGCGCATTGTTTGTTAAATTGAAAGGAAGCGAAAAAATGCTGGATAAAAAGCGGCAGACCATCATGTTGGTAGACGACAATCAAGCGAATTTAAACATCGGTAAGAACATGCTTAAAGGCCATTACGAGGTCTACGCGCTGCCGTCGGCGGAAAGGCTATTTAAATTTCTGGAGACAGTGAATCCTGATTTGATACTTTTGGATATCGCTATGCCTGGCATGAACGGCTTCGACGTTATTCGCATCCTTAAAGCCGACGCGCGCTACATGAAAATTCCGGTGATATTCGTGACGGCAAAGGCGGAGGAAACGGACGAATTGGTAGGCTTGGCGCTCGGCGCTGTGGACTATGTTACCAAGCCGTTTTCCGCTGCGATTTTACTAAAGCGCATCGATAACCATCTCCTTATTGAAAGCCAGAAGGCGGAGCTGCAAAACTTCAACGACAACCTGATTAAAATGGTTAAGCAAAAGACGGCGCAGATTTATGGCCTTCAAAATTCGATAATCAACGCGATTGCCGAGCTAGTAGAGTTTAGAGATGTATATACCGGTGGACATATCAACCGTACTCAGAAATACGTCGGCTTGCTTCTCAATTATTTAATAGAGCACGATATATATTCCGAGGAAATACTCCTTTGGGAGAACATGGATTATATCGTTCCCGCTACGCAGCTGCATGATTTGGGCAAAATATGTATCAGCGACACCATACTTTTCAAACCCGGAAAGCTGACGCCCGAAGAATTTGAAATCATGAAAACGCATGTGAACAAAGGCGTCGACGCGATAGCGCGGCTGGAGCAAAGCGGCCAGGAGCAGCCTTTCTTGCAATACGCCAAGATCGTTGCTATGACGCACCACGAAAAGTGGGATGGCACAGGCTATCCGAACGGGCTAAGAGGGTACGATATTCCTCTCTTGGGGCGCATGATGGCCATTGTCGACGTATATGACGCGTTGATTTCAAAAAGACCGTATAAAGCGCCGTTTTCTACGGAAGAAGCGGCAAAGATTATTATCGGCGGTTCCGGCACACATTTTGATCCTGTGCTCGTCGACGTCTTTGAAAAGCTCAGTTGCGAGTTCAAGGCTGTTGCGGATAACAATGGCGATTGAATACTAAATACGCATATGTGCGGCGGATTGATGCAGAGTATACCTGAGGTTAGGGTGCGGGGCATGAACGCCGCACCCTACACATACGCATTGTATTTTGGGCCGGGTATCCGTTTCTATGCCCGACCGTTTTTATATCGATTCATGTTTTGGCGGCGGCAAACGCGTCGCTTTGTTTTTGCATGTTTTCGATTACAACGTCGAAGATCGTTCCGAATTGCGAGAGATATTTCATGACCTCCCAAGGTTCGTTGGTATGGAAATGGATTCGCATTAGCTCGTCGTCGCCGACGACCATCAAACTATCGCCGGGCGATTCCGACTCGAAATGCGTCCGAATTTCGTCGATGGGGATATTTTCTCCTTCGACCAGCATCTGAGTATCGAATACAAATTCAATCTGCTTCATTTTGATTCCTCTTGCATGGCGGCCTCAATTTACAATCTATTTAAGCAGCGCTTCGATGTCTTGCTCTAAGTTTTCCGGCAGATAGGCGGGGGAATACCGAGCAACTACATTACCGCTCCGGTCGATCAGGAATTTACCGAAGTTCCATTTGATGTCGCCTTTTTTGTTGCCGAGAGTGAAGGTTTTGACCATCTTCTCAAACTTTTTAGTTTCCGCGTCCCCCTTGTCCTCCGAGGCCTGTTCCTTGAGCCAAACGAAGAGCGAATCGGCATTTTTGCCGTTTACGTCGATCTTTGCGAAGCGCGGGAAGGTTGTATTGTAGTTCAGCGTGCAGAATTCGCCGATCTCTTCGTCGCTGCCCGGTGCTTGCTTGAGAAATTGATTGCAAGGGAAGTCTAAGATTTCAAAGCCTTGGTCTTTATATTTGTCGTATAGCTTTTGCAGAGCGGTATACTGCGGAGTGAGGCCGCATTTTGTTGCGGTATTGACGGCGAGAAGAACCTTGTTCTCGTAGTTTTTTAATGTTACGGCGTTTCCGTGGCTGTCATTAACGGTAAAATCGTAGATGCTCATATCGCGTCTCCCTTTTTTTATTAAAATTACGGTTATAACGGCAATTCCTGCGTTTCGCCGCTCATATTTGAGCAAACTGCTTTGGCCTTATCCAGATAGAAAATTTCGAAGACGCCGTCGCCGACGGAATAAAGATTCTTTAATGCAGGCATTACGTCCAGCGCTTTTTGCTGCGTTTCAGCAGATGTGGCGAATATGGCCTCTCCGCAGATGCGCAGCATATTGCCTTGCCCGTCGTACGCGCAGATTTCCACCTTTGGATTTGCGGCTAGCTGCTTACACATAGCTTTTTTGTTGCCTGTACAGAACGCGAGCTTTCCGCCGCACTCCATAACGAAACCGATTGGCCTGACTCGGGGCTGGTCGCCTTCCGCCGTAGCCAGATAGTATACGCCGGCTTTGTTTAATAAGTCCAATACTTGCTGCATGTCAACGTCTCCTTATATATATCTTGGGTGGCGTTATTTTGAAAGCTTGTAAATGCTTCCAGTCTGTAATATGATTATAAATACAAAATCTTGTTGATCAAAGTACGCAGTAATAAATGATAAAGTATGCTAAATCATACTATTGCGTTCCGGGAGGATTTATGGCCGCAAAATCTCTAATAAAGCTCGTTTCAGAAGAAGGATTGCTCTGCCCGGTTCGTTATGCGCTGGATATCGTCGGCGGGAAATGGAAGCTGCCTATTCTTTGTATGCTGGCCCCCGGCGCTCCGACACGGTATTCAACGATTAAGCGAAAGCTGGGGGATGTGACGAATATGATGCTTTCACAATCGCTCAAGGAGCTGGAGTCGGCGGGGATGATACACCGCGAGCAATACAACGAGGTGCCTCCGAGGGTAGAATACTCGCTGTCGGAGAAGGGGAAGAGCATAGTCCCCATACTGATGCAGTTTGGCGCGTGGGGCGCAGAAAACATGCAAAGCGCCGCGGCGTGCGGCGCGAAATGCTCGGCGTGTCAGGCGACGGTGTAGTCCGTTATCCTCGCTCCGCAAGCCGCTCCACGGCCGAGAATATATCCGACAGCTTATACCAAGTCGCATGGCCGACAACGCCGTCGGGGCAAAGCTTGAATATCATCTGGAATTTTTGTACGGCTTCGCGCGTCGCTTGGCTAAAATCGCCGTCTATGCGTATCTTTGGTATTGCGGGGAAATTATTTGAAATCTCGTTAAGCTGCGTTTGAATTGTCCGGACGTCCTGGCCTTGTGCCCCTTCTTGCAAAATGCCGTTATATGGGTATAAAGCGCCCTGTACGGATGTTGCCTGAATAACATTTATATCCTGGCCGTAGAAGTGCTTCAGAATGTCGATCGCGGAGTAACCACGCTCGCCCAAAGACTTGGAGCCCCATTTACTAAGCCAATTCTGAGATTGGACGCGCCTGCCGTCACAATACTGCGCCATAAAAGGCTGGCGGATGCCGGGCTTTGTTATGTAAGAGGTGAATATGTCGTCAACGATACGCGAAATGCGGCTAAAAATATTACGTCCATATATGAACGCTTGATCATACGACGTCGAGTTTGTTATTGTAAACTCATACCCCTTGCAACTATACCATTCCGTGTAGACCCGATTCAGCGTAAACGATATTATAGCCAGAACGTTTGCTCTAATTGTTTCCTCCGGCCATGTATCGTATATCTCGCTGCTTGCGACATTTTTTATGTAATCCTTGAATGGAATCCAGTAATCCGGCGCGGATGCGTTAAATGGAGTACCGGCATGTACTATTATATACTGCGGAATCATCGGCTCGGGCAAAACCGTAAGAGCAAGTCCTTGCGGCATATCCTTTACGTCCTCTTCCGGGATTTTTTGGGGATGATCGCCGTATAACGCGTGCTCCTCGATGGGTATGATTTCGATTTCGTTCCCGACAACGCTAGGGGCAAGGTATACGTCTTGCAGAGCGTCCGCATCCGGTAAGATTTGTACGCCTTCTACAACGGTCGTAGCGAAGCCGTTTGCCTGAATGGTCAAATCGTACTCTCCGTATGGGCGTATTTGCGGCTGTGCGCCCAGCGAGAGCGCTACAGGCGGCGCGGGCAGATCGACCGCAGGCGTTTGTCCCGAGCTATCCGTCATAAGATCCATGATTATGCTCGATCGTTCACCCTTTGGTGAAATCATAATATTAGCGTTATTAACAGGCATGCCGACGTCCTCTGCAAAAACCGCAACCTGCAAAAAGCCGATTCCGCTGTAGGATATGTTCTTGGTTCTGCTCATTGTAAACGCTCCATCCATCATAGTCTGTATAATAGATTATGCCGCGAATACTCGAATAGTTTACAATTTAAGACCGTTATGCTAGAATAAAGTACAGTGACCGTACGGCAAGGTTTTGCGAAGCTCCGGCGTATTACGTTGCTTGCGGATTATTAAATTGATTGACTGAAATGGAGGATCCTATGGAGAAGGAAAAGAAAACAGAAATCATCGAGCAGTACCAGCTTCACGAAGGGGACACGGGTTCGCCCGAGGTGCAAATCGCCCTATTGACGGAACGCATTAACCACCTGAACGAACATCTGAAGATCCACAAAAAGGACCATCATTCCCGGCGCGGCCTGCTAAAGATGGTCGGTCACCGCAGAAATCTCGTTAATTACTTAAAAAATAGCGACATCGAGCGTTACCGCGCGATACTGGCGAGCCTAAATCTAAGAAAATAACGCGAACGGAGCGGCTTTGCCCGCTCTTTTTACCAGATAACGATTTGAAAGGTGAAGTATGGAACAGATTTTCACATTGCAGCTCGAAGATCGCACCTTTACCATAGAGACGGGCAAATACGCCGGACAAGCCGGCGGCTCGTGTTTGGTCAGGTGTGCGGATTCCGCGGTGCTCGTTTGCGCAACGGCTTCCGAAAACCCGCGCGAGGGGATCGACTTTTTCCCGCTCAGCGTAGAATTCGAAGAAAAGCTTTATTCCGTCGGCAAGATTCCCGGCGGGTTCATCAAGCGCGAGGGCAGGCCGAGCGAAAAGGCCATTTTAACTTCGCGTCTTATCGACAGGCCTCTTAGGCCGCTGTTCCCGAAAGGGTTCCGCAACGACGTCCAAATAATCGCAACGGCGCTCTCCATCGACAATAGAGACATCGCGCCGGAAGTGCTCGCCATGATCGGCAGCTCTATCGCGCTTAGCATCAGCGACATCCCGTTCGCGGGGCCGACGGGCTCGGTCATGGTCGGGCGCGTAGACGGCAAGCTTATCCTAAATCCAGGCCTTGAAGCGCGCGAAACGGGAGATTTACATCTGGTCGTATCCGGTACGAAGGACGCGATTATGATGGTCGAAGCGGGCGCAAACGAAGTCTCCGAGGCGGATATGCTCGAAGCTATTCTCTTCGCGCACGAACACATAAAGACGATCGTTGCGTTCATTGAAGACATCAAAGCCAAGGCAGGAAAGCCCACGCGCGCCTTCGAAGCGCCCGGGTATCCCGAAGGGCTTCTGGAAAAAACGCGCGAATACGCGTTCGACAAGATGCTGAACGCCCTCGATACGTTCAGCCGCGAGGAGCGCGAGGAGCGCACGAAGGCTGTCAAGCTCGAAGCCATCGAACATTTCGCCGAAGAGTATCCCGACTCCAAGAAGGACGTCGATGCGATCCTCTACGATATAATGAAAGAGATCGTCCGCGACAAGATTATTAATAAAAAGATTCGCCCCGACGGCCGCGCGCACGACGAGATCCGGCCCATTTGGTCGGAAGTCGGCCTTTTGAAGCGTACGCACGGTTCGGCGGTCTTTACGCGCGGTCAAACCCAGGTTATGACAATAGCGACGCTCGGCGCGATGGGCGAAGTCCAAATCCTCGACGGCTTGGGCCTCGAAGAGTTCAAGCGCTATATGCACCAATACAACATGCCGCCGTATTCGACGGGCGAAGCGAAGATGATGCGCTCGGCCGGACGGCGCGAAATCGGGCACGGCGCTTTGGCGGAGCGCGCGCTTTTACCCATGATTCCCTCCGAAGACGAATTCCCATACGCGATTCGCCTCGTTTCCGAGGTTATCAGCTCCAACGGCTCGACGTCGCAGGCGTCGGTCTGCGCAAGCTCTTTGGCGCTTATGGACGCGGGCGTACCGATCAAAGCGCCTGTCGCCGGCTGCGCCATGGGGCTAATAAAGGACGAAGCGAACGGTAATATCGCAATTTTAACGGATATCCAGGGCCTTGAAGACTTCCTGGGCGATATGGACTTCAAGGTCGCCGGTACGGCTAAGGGCATCACGGCCATCCAGATGGATATCAAGATCAAGGGCATCGACAAGGCTATACTCGAGCGCGCGCTTGAACAGGCGCTAAAAGGCCGCCTGTTCATCCTCGGCAAGATGAACGAGACGCTCAGCGCCCCGAAGCAGGATCTTTCGCCGTTTGCGCCGCGCATCATGTCCTTCAGCATCCATCCCGATAAGATTCGCGAGGTCATTGGGCCGGGCGGCAAGATGATCAACAAGATTATCGCCGAAACGGGCGTCAAAATCGATATCGAGGACGACGGACGCGTGTTCATCGTTTCGCCGGACGGCGTAGCTTCCGACAAGGCGCGCAAGATGATCGACAACATCACGCGCGATATAGAAGTCGGCGACGTATTCCTCGGCAAGGTCGTGCGCATCATGCAGTTCGGCGCGTTTGTAGAGCTTTTACCGGGCAAGGACGGATTGGTACATATCTCCAAGCTCGATAACAGGCGCGTGGAAAAGGTTGAAGATGTCGTTTCCATCGGCGACGAAATCCTCGTCAAGGTCGTCGAAATCGACAAACAAGGCAAGATCAATCTCACACGCAGAGGGCTTTTGCCCGACGACGCGAGCAACGTGCGTTCAAGCACCTAAAAACCTTTTGATTAAGAATAGTGGGGCAAAGCCCCACTATTCTTAATCATTTTCTCAAGTATTCCCGCATAAGCTAGAACACTAATTATTGTGTGCGGGAGGACAAGCGAGTGAACGAGCTTTCGGGGCGGCGCAAGGTCGCGCTTAACGCACTGATCCTGACGGCGATCGTTGCGATATACGTCATGGTGATGTCTCCGGCCGTACATGTCGCCGTAGCCGGTATGAACCCGGCGTACAAGGGGACGGATCAAAGCGCCGTAGCGCTAGAATGCGTCGTAAACTGGGATGCGGCCGCGGTCGGGCCGATGCTCGACTTACTAAAAGAAAAAGGCGCGCGTATAACGTTCTTTGTATCCGCCGATTGGGCGCTACGCAATCCTGAATTATTAAACCGCATGGCGGACGAAGGGCACGAGCTTGGCTGTTACGGCGCATTAACGTCCGGTAGCAACGGCGATTACCGTAAAGATATGAAGCTGGTACGCGAGGCAGTACGGTCGATGTGCGGCGTGGAGCCAAGGCTGTATATGCCGATGGTCGAAAAGGTGCCGGTAGCTTGCCTGAACGCCGCTAAGAAAGAAGAAATGCTATGCGTGCTATACAGTCTCGACCTGTTGCCGGCGAAAGCGTCTTCACCGGAGGCGATTTACGAGCGCGCGCTTGAGAATCCGTTTGGCGGCGCTATGATTCGTTTTTCACCGACGGCGCACTTACTCTCGGCTATGCCGGCCATCGTGGATAAATTGAGCGAAAATGGGT
>DBDD01000301.1:15778-16151 GCA_002293365.1 Christensenella sp. UBA941
AGGGTATATACACATCGGAGGAACGGATGATCTACGAAAAGCGGCTAGAGAGCGGAACAAGGATGATCGGCGAATATCTTCCTCATTTTCGCTCTATTTCTTTTGGCGTATGGTTTGGGACAGGCTCGGTAAAGGAAACGGGCGGGGAAGACGGCCTTTCACATTTTTTGGAACATATGCTTTTTAAGGGCACGGCCAAGCGCAGCGCTTCCGATATTGCTTCGGAGATGGACGGGCTAGGCGCGCAGTTGAATGCGTTTACATCTAAAGAGTGTACGTGCTATTACGTAAAGGCGATGGACGAGCATATCGACCGGGCTGTCGACGTTCTGTCCGACCTCGTCTATAACTCCACGTTTTCGCCGGAAGAAAT
>DBDD01000074.1 GCA_002293365.1 Christensenella sp. UBA941
CGCGCTAATATACAGCCCTATGAAGCTGCGAGGTCGCTCGTGCATATTCATTCAAAAAAGGCTCTCGAACAAGCTTGTGCTTATTCAGCGGTTTAGACGAGTCTATTTGTGTTAAATTACCCCCGGTTGTTCGACTTCGATAAACAGGCTGAAAGATCAGGATAATACTTTGGAGCGCGCCGTATAACAAGCAAAAAAGCGCTTTTTTATTGTGTTTTTGGGCCATCGTTAGATTGAATATGCAGAATATTCCCGAAGCGAATTAACGAATCGTATCGGTCGATTTCGCTGATGAATGATGGAGATGGGCTCATGGGGTTTCGACCTATAATTTTCCTTGATTTTATCTGAAATACCCTCCAGTGCAATCAAAGGGAATTAGATTGCACTGGACAAAATCACGCCGAATTTTCAGCGCTATATATATAGGAAGCTTTCGACGTATAAAAATACTTAGAAAATGTATAATTATAAAAATAATGCTTGACATCTTAAATGTCACACGCCTATGATGATGCCCATCAAAACGGCGAGCACTCGCCGGAAATATTGGAGGGTAACAAGAAAATGCAACATTTCGACCTGAACGACGTAAAAATCCTGTACGCCATTGCTAAAAAAGTAGTCTATTGCGAGTGTCGGCAAAAATTAAACTGGACAAAAGACACTGACTATGTGGACATTCAAAACAAGGTCATCGACACAAAAAACAAGAAAAAGGGCAAGGTTAAACGACGCGAACAAATAGCGCCGGATTGCATTCAAGCGGCGGCGGCCACATTGTACGATTATTTTTCTAACTACGGTCTTCAGCCCTTCGATATCGCAGGATATAAGCCAAGCGGCGACACGTTCACGCCATTTTCCAAGGCAATGGATGCGGTTGAAAAAGTGATAAGAGACGATAAAACGATGGGCATGACTGGCACGTATGCCGCTATTTATAACGCTGATTCCAAGCGCATCGATTTGTCCGAGGATAACGAGCGGTATTTCAGAACGCACATGGACGATTATAGCAAGNNCTGAAATTATGGGCATATTCACGGAGCAAGACAGGGAAATAGCAGGATTTTTGATGGATGGATATAACCAGACAGAAATAGCTGGCGTCCTAAAAATTTCCAAAGGAAGAGTGTCACAAAAGGTAAAAAGGATTAAAGCGGCCATCGAAGTACAATAAACTTCATAGGACGCCATACAGCCAAAAAACGCCCGAATACGGGCGTTTTTTTAATGCTCTATCGCGCGTATTATAAGGAAGGAAAAAAAGTTTTGAAGACCCCTAAACTTTCCGGCCAATTCCGTACAGTCTTCTATGAGGGGCGATGGCCAGCCCTTCACACTTCGATCATTTCAAAAAAAATTGCGCGCACAAAAAACTTTTACCCATTCGGGCATTTTACAAACACTTCTTTATCACGTCTAACGAGCGAATGGACGCGCCACAAAAAACGCGCCATTCACTCATGCAAGCATACGGGCGAAAAACGCACAAATTACATGCGCTGTGTGCGTTTAAAGCTTCGTAAAATTTCCCCGCGTTCACGGGCATACGTTCACGCGGGGCGAGCTTGAAAAAATCTGCATGGTACAGCTTGCGAATGTTGCTGTACAGGGTCAGCGTCGTACTAACCTGTGTATGCTTCACAGGGCTATACGCTGGATATTCTCCGCTTAATGGAATAGTGGAACGCGCATAAAAAACGCGATAATAAAGCATAGTGCAAGCGTTGAAGCGTATTCGAGAATAACATATAGGACAATTGATTTTGACTATTTTCTCATTATATTACGCGCCAATTCACGCGGGCATGTAACGCCATAAAATTCGCGGGCGTTTTGCGCTGAACGCTATTTCATTAAGCGGGTTAAATACTGCCGGAAAACATTAAGAAGAGCACTCCAGCGAGTGCTTTTTCTAATGCCTTCTTGCAAGAGGGTAAATTAAAAAGCAAAAGAGGACAAACAAAATGCAAAACACGAACAAAAACACCACCACCACCAAAAACGCGCCCATGTTTAACGTCGTCGCTATGCGTCCGGCCATCATTGAAGCGCGTAACCGCGGGAATCGCGCGGCCATCAATGTAAAGCTGTGTGATGAGCTGGGCATCTCGTCTGTACACTTCGACCTGTACGTCTCTAACGTCGTTGTACTGCACAAAGCGGCCTGCGAATACATGCGCGTGATTAACTCGCCCATCTCGACCGACAAAGCGCGAGAAGACGCCATCAAGCCGGTTTATACCGCTTGGAAGACCTTGCTTGCTTGCGGCGAAAAGAGCAAGGACAAGAAAATCCTGCACGTCAATCCTTCCGACATCGGGAATATCGTCGCGCATGTTTCCAAGTTCATGAACGACAGCGCAAATATTGACTTCTCCAAAGAGTTTTGCGCCAAAAAAGTATGGGCGACAAAGCCGTTCATGCAGTTCAGGAAGAACGTCGAAATCGACATCGGCATCCGCATCGCTCAGGCCGAAGTTATGACGGACGAACAGCGCGAATTGATCCAGTTCCAGACGCGCAAAGTCTCGAAAATCAGCCAAGTCGAGGAGAAAATCGCCAAGGATAAAAAGCAATTGGAAGAGCTTAAAAAGCAGGTCGCGGCGGCGAAGGGCAAGGAGATAAAAGCCTATCTCAACGGGCAGATAAAGACGCTCGAAACGACCATCGAATCCTGCAAAGAATCGGTCATCAAGCTCAATAAGGAGCTGTTAGCGGGGCCACAGCCGAAGGAAAAAGAGGCTGACAAGCCCATCAATACCATCGAAATACCCGCCGAAGAACCCAAAGCCAAAGCCAAAACCAAAGCGGAACCCAAAACCAAAAAAGCAACCAAAACCGAAAAGGTAAAAGCGGAACCCAAGAGCGCGAAGAGCGCGAAGGCTGAGAAGACCGCCAAGACCGAAAAGGCGGCGAAGGGCAAGAAGGGGAACGCGGCGTAAGCCGCCTTCCCTCACTTAAAACAGATAGGAGAAATCAAAATGAAAAAAGTGTTGATAACGGCGGCTCTACTTACGTCCTTAGCGTTCCTATGCGGCTTCATGAGCAAGCCGGCAGTTCCCCATGTCTTGACCGTCAACGGAACCGTAACCGCGATTGACAGCGAGTATGTATACATAGATACGGCTGACGGTAACGGCTATGTGCTTTACTATACGGATTGGCTACAGGTGGGCGATTCTATGCGGCTCACCTTCGATACAAAGGGCAATTCAGACCTTTACGACGATGAGCTTATCGAGCTGGCTCTGCTNNATGCCGGTCGAGTAAATCGGATTCCGCAACTAAAACAGCAAGCCCATCGGGAATCCGGTGGGCTTTGCTAAATCTCAATATTCAGGGAGGATTCATGTCAAAGCTACAGTTTGACGAAATCAAGACCATTTTCGATAATGCGGCTGGCCCCGCGAAGTATTACAAGTTCTCAAAGGCCGAAGGATTCCCTTTAGCGACGGCTGGCGTTATTGCGCTGGCGAAAGCCGCATCTTGTTTTTGGCTGTTAAATCTGATTGGGCGTCAGCAGAAGATGAATAAGCAGTTAAGTCCGTTTTATCAGGTGTGGACGCTGAATGTCGATCTTAAAAAGTCTACCGGGATATTGAGAGGCTATAACGGCAAGAAGCTGGTCGTATGGCAGTACATTCCCAACACGAATTTTCCGCTGGCGAAAGTCAGCCTCATCTACATCGAAGGGACTCTATTTCTGCCATCGGAATACTAATGCGGATTCCAAACGAAACAGAGCTACATCGTTGGTTGTTCCGTTACCGCCATAATCTCATGCCGGTAACGATTAGAGCCAATTGTTTGGCTACTATGCTCAGGAGGAAATCAACATGGCATTTGACATCTATGAGGCAGTTACTGGTCGGATCATCCAGCAGATCGAGGCGGGCACAATTCCTTGGGAGAGGCCGTGGACTGGATTGCAAGACGGCGCGTTCAGCCGCAGCACTGGCAAACCGTACAGCTTTATCAATCAGCTCATGCTTGTCAAACCGGGCGAGTATTTGACGCTCAAACAGTGCAACGAAGCGGGAGGCAAAATCAAAAAAGGCGCCAAATCCAATATGGTGGTGTTCTGGAAGGTTTACGCGAAGGAAAAGACCGACGATAACGGCGAAAAGAAAACCGATACGTTCCCGATATTGCGGTATTACCGCGTTTTTCATATTGAGGATTGCGAGGGCATCGAGCCAAAGCGCGACAAGACGGAGCCGCGCATCTTCAATCCCGTCGAGGAAGCGGAGCGGATTGCGGCTGACTACTTCACGAGAACGGGCTGCAAGCTCGTACACGTCGCCGGGAATAGCGCGTCGTATAACTTTAACCTCGACCGCGTGAAGATGCCGCTCAAAGAGCAATTCGTTTCCGAAGCCGAATACTATTCGACTTTGTTTCACGAAATGACACACAGCACCGGCCATAAAAAGCGCCTCGACCGGCTCGAAAGCGCCGCTTTTGGCAGCGAAGTCTATAGCCGGGAGGAATTGGTGGCCGAAATCGGCGCGGCGGCTTGCATGAACCATCTCGGAATCGAAACCGACAAATCTTTCAGGAACAGCGCCGCTTATATTGATAACTGGCTGACCGCGCTAAAGAACGACAAAAAGCTCATAGTCACGGCGGCGAGCAAAGCGGAAAAGGCTTTTGCGCTGATTCTGAACGAGGAAGCGGCGGCTACAGAGCAACTGGCGAGCTGATAAAATGTGTACTCTTGCTCGCCTTTGCGGTATAATAACCGTAGAGGCGAGTAAGAGAGGAAGGAGGTTTTTGGATGGGCGAACCTGCCATGCAAGTGAAATTGGTACAAGATGCTCATGACCCGAATCAGATTCAAGAATTGGCTCGTTTTTGCGAATCTACGAAAGAACCGCTCTGTGTGAGCACTAAAGACGCTGCCGATGTAATCATGATGAATCGCGGAGCTCTTGAAGACTATTTACTTCGCTGCCAAATTGATGCCGGACTTGCAATAGCCGAAGCTCAGGTAAAAGCTGGGATACCTATGATTCCAGCCGATGAAGTCTTGCGCAAGCTGGATGAAAGGATCGAACGTGCGAAAAACAAAGATTGAATTTGTTCTGCAAGCCGATCTCGATTTGGAAGCAATTGACGATTACTATTACGAACTAAATAGAGACGTGGCCGCTGCGTTTGACGCTGACGTTAAACGCGCAATACGGCGGCTTTCAGTAAATCCGTTTTCTGCGCCAGCATATGAAGATCAATGCGGTGTGAAAACGGATTTTAGAAAAATGATGCTCTTGTACGGATATTTTCTTCTCTATAAAGTTAATGATAACACGGTTTCTGTCTATCGAGTAATGAACGGCAAGCAAAATATAACACCCAATATGCTCAAAGGTAATTCCTGAACCAATCAGATTATGCCCGTCGGGACAATTCCCGGTGGGCTTTTTTGATTCCCAGCGCGCGATAATACAGCCCTTGGCTGATTTGAAAGTGAGGAAAATATGGACAGAGAAATTAACAAAAGAGTGATATTGAAGAACGGCGATACGCTCTTAGAGCTGCTAGGGTATAACGGCAAATATGCCCTGTTGAGGCGGCTAAACGCATCTCCGCATGGACAGCAGTTCATTGTCGCCGTAGGTATTGAGATTATCGGTGATATGTGCGAGTGGGGTCAAGGCCGCTATTTTAATGCTGAAAAAGACGCCAAAGAAGTTTATAATGATTATATCGGCGGCAACACTACCGCGTTTATGGACTGGTGTGACAGGCGAAAAGCAGCCCAAGCCTTTTTTGACGCCGTTATAATTCTATTGGAACAGCAGGAGGAATTTATGGCCGACACACCCAAGAATGATGACCTTGATTTTAAGATCACACCTCTTTTTGACATTCATCCAGAGGACGATGATTTGACTTCTTTGCCGCAGTGGAAGCGTTTCGTAGCCGATTTTAGGGCATATTGCGCGCGAATAGCCACTATGGAAAAGGCTCCAAATCAAGAAGCTTTAATCAAGCTGGCCAAAGTGGTCGCGTATCTAAAGGCAGTATGCAATGGCTCCGAATTACCTTTGACGGTAGAATCCAGATTTATAAACGACAACGATGTCGCGATTGTCTCGCTGATGGGCATTGGCGCGGATATCCGGGGCGAATTAAAAGAGACATTTATCAAAGCGATAGCGTCGGCTGATATGGTAGACTTGCAAGCGGACGATACTGGCGAGATGTTCCACATGCGGTTTATGGTTTACGAGCTAAATACATACTCACGGGAATAGCGTCCAGTATAGCCAATAATTCCCGGTACTTATCCCTTGCGAAACCGGGATTTCGTATGCCATACTAATAAAGCAACCTCATTCCTTTTCTTCAATATAAAGACAGCAAATAAGTTCGGCTGAGTGGCCGGGCTTTTTTGTATATCAAAAAACAATAAATATCAGGAGGATCACCACATGCACTTCTTCGAGAACGAACTGAGAACGATTACGAAAATGGCCGAAATCAAAGGGCTGCAAGATATGCGCTTCGGAGGGCGCTGCTGCTACGGCAGACTGAACAACGGGGACGGCGTAGAGCTGCACTTTGCCCAAAACGGCGAGGCCGGGAAATTCGTCGGCATACTTGTCAAGATTGCTGGGTTCGGATATATGAGGGCTGACCGCAAGGCTATGTTCCTCTTTGGCGACGTGTGGGGGAACGCGCTGGCCGAAAAGCAGAGCGCCAATCCGAAAAAGACGTCCAAACACGGGAATGTGCCGTGCGTGAAAATGAACGGCAAAGCCAATTACGTTGACTGGTGCGTATACAGGCCGAGCGAGGACGATATGAGGCTGCTTGCGGCCAAGATTGGAGCGTTCGTGAATGAGTGCGCAGCGTAAAACGAACGCCGAATCTAAGCCGATCAAGGGATCGGCTTTTTACTACACAGAGTATTGTCCCTTCTGCGAAAGCGAAACCGAATACTCGATACTCGATATTGGCGAGGACAATATGATCGAATGCTCATATTGCAACAGGCGTCTTGCGCCCTGTGATTTGTGTATTCACCATACGGGGAGCTGCGGCGGCGGTGATACTCGTTTAGACGAGGCGATAGCAAAGGCAATTGAGGGCTGGGTTGTTCTCGACACGTATGTTCAAGACGATCTGCCCGAGGATGAAGTCGAACTGGATAAGTATTCTGATACCCACAGCCTCGCATTTGCACTCCAAAAAACCGATCTGGAAAAGATTCTGGCCGAGCTTGGCAAGGGCTGGGAGTACGACACATTCATTAACGAGTACATTTATTGCGCCTCGGAGCAAGTGTATTTTGCGGCAAAGGGCAAATATGAAATGCTTACTAAAGTGTTTCTTAATTCGGATTGGAGGGGCGTTCATGGGCTTAGATAAATCGACTTGCTCCGGCGCGGCTAACTGGACGAGGGACGAGTTGGTGATTGACCGGGAATACGAAATAGACTGCGACGTTGGCGAATGGATTCTCGTTTACATTGAGACACGGTTTGACGTTGACGCAAAATTCGGAATCAAATCGCTGCCGGACGGCGAGAGCTGGGTTAATCTCTATGCCCGTTACAATCCCATTACTGGTGAGCTGCTTATGGAGTACGTCATTAACACTGACGATACACAAAAAGCCTGCGATTATGAACCAAACGAAGACGATAAGGCGCTGGTGATCGAATTGATTACCGCCATGATCTCAGAAGAAGAAGATTGCAGCCCACTTGAATTAATTGAGCTGCA
Organism: Christensenella sp. UBA941; assembly: GCA_002293365.1. GTDB lineage: Bacteria > Bacillota > Clostridia > Christensenellales > UBA941 > UBA941. The sequence continues at coordinate 7,741 of DBDD01000074.1, forward strand.
CAGCATTGAAGAAAAATAGAAGGAGATATAAAAATGCCCAAAATCACAAAAGAGAAAATCAAGATAGACCCTGATTTCGACCTGAATCCTCTCGTACCCGGCGACATAATCGTTTATGCAGAAATCGAAATGGATGAGCCTAAAGGCACGAAATGGCTTGAACAATTCGGGCTTAACGTTCTGTCAGGCGCGTTTTATGTGCGGTATGGAATGAGCGACAAATCAGCCGAAGAACCGGGCTTTGATCTGAGCGAGGATGATCGGGCGCTCATAATCGAAGCGATATCTGAAATGGTTCAGAAGGAAACCGGCCTAAGCCCTCGCGAGTATTACGATAAAAACGTTGCTGAGAAGGAAAAGAACCTTGAGATCATGAAGGCCGTTATCTCGACCAGCTTGCACCTCACCTACCGCGACGAAACCGCTCCGAATTTGACAGCATTGTACAAACAGGCACAGGCGATCAGAGAAGCGTTTGAGCCTATATGCCCTCTAGCAAGAGATGGCTGGGGGAAGGTTTTGGATAGCATTGGGACGTATGCGCCGTGCCTGATGAGACAAAGCAGTTTGTTTGTATTAGCCTATGAAACTGGCGACGCCTCATGCAGATATTGGGATGATTTCGTGATCGTAAACTCCGACGAAAACGTTAGCGTTGACGCGATACAGAAGTGCATCACGGAGTACATGGCCGGCGATCCTCCGGCAAAAGCTGATTGCGATTACCGCACGATGACGATTGATATCATGGACGCCACCGGGTATGACTGGCACTTCTTGGATATCGGATTGGTCAGTATAAACAGAGCTTATACGTTCTGGATTTAGGAGGGCAGCAATGAAAAACGCATATGAAGTGACGTTCGTAGTCGAATGTGGCGCTGATAGCGTAGACGAGCTTAGAAAACACCTTGCGCAAAGTGTCTGCAACGAGTTCAAAGTCGAGGCGGTATACGGCGTCGAGCTTGAAAAGATTGAAGATTAGGAGCGTGTTGCATGGATCAAAAAGAATTTTACAACTACATCATGGAAACCTACGAGCTTGACGCAATCGCAGCTCGGTTGGTCAAGAACATAATCGACTACATTCAAGGCGAGGGTTATATAGACGCCGAAGATGCCCATAGGCAATTAAGATTTCTGTTTAGTGATACGTTTGGGATCAATGACGAGGATATCAAACTGTATCATGCTCCTGTGTGCGAGGGCTGTTTAGAATTGCTGCCGGATTACAATGGCGACATCGAATACATTTTGTGTGCCGAATGCCAAGCAAAATTAAATCACGGAGGACATTTACATGAAAACTCATAACGGAATGGCGGTTATCAACGGCGCGGTATGCTTCGAGGCGAGCGAGAACACGCCCGGAGCTTTCTTTCATTTTGGGGTGTATTACGTCGGGCAGCAGAAGCTTCTCGACGTTCTGAGGGGTATCTACGAGCGAATAGTGAAGGACTTCGGAACCGGCTGCGCCCTGTACGAGCATAAGATCATGGAGTACGTGAACGGCGACGCCTTCACCTTCCACCAGCTCCGGCAGAGATACAACATGGAAACGTGTGGCGTGACAGAGATTGGGAAATTATACGCAATTTGAAGGAGAATCGAAATGAGCAAAGTTCTTGTTAAAACGCCGCTGGGCTATATTAGCGCCGAGCCGAACTATAATCCGGCTTGCCCCGGAATCCTACTCGGCATTAACGACGGGGGGGAGCTTATAAGCCAAGTAGCTGCTTTGGAATGTACTTCAAAATCTCCACTCAACAACCTTTACTATATGAATTTGAAAGTATGGGAAGAACCTGAGAGCGACGACCATACACAAGAAATCATGATCTGTAGGGGGGCAGGTTCAGACGTGGACTGGAAACGGTATATAGAATACCTGCGCCGCTGGGCTGACGATAACGAGGGCGCTCCGGGCGAAGATCAAGCGCCGCTTGCGTATGCCGAGTGGAGCAAAATGCCTAAACCCCATTGGGTTGGTTAAACGAAGGGAGTATTTAAATGTCAAACAAGAAAGAGAAAATCACATTGACCCTCGTTATGGAGGGCGATTACAGGCTGTATCAACTTTATGCCAGCAACAAAGCAGATATTAAGCTGCAAGAGATCAACCTTGATGACGAGCTGCCGGATACCGAGCGCCAAGAGGCGCGGGTACTTCTTGGAGAAGTCAGGGCTTTCCATCATCGACTAATTTAGGAGGACAACATGGCTATTGACTTAAAGAAACTCAATCCCTACACGTTCGACGGCGACACGATCACATGCAGCGGCGAATTTAACCTGATTAACTGGAGCGATATCCGGGACAAGCTGATTCGCTTGGCCGCGAAGCACACAGAGCAATATGCGTCGGATGTTCTTTACGGAATTGCCGAGGTTGAAAAGGCGCTCTCTGAAAACCCGGAAAGCGGCTCATGGTATTTCGGATTCCGGGAATGTGGCGTTGACCATGAAGATTTTATCCGCGAGGCCCAACCGCACACGGTTAATCACTACTACCGCTGCATATGGCAGCTCGACCTTAAAAGCGATCCGCAGCGCTTCAAAGAAAAGACCATGCGGCTTTATCGGGTGAAGTACAACGACTTTTCGTTGTTCCAATCAAAAGCACAGACAAACAAAGGAGAAATCGCATCATGAAAAAGGAAATCCGCTTTATCACACCGAACTACGTTGAACTTTTCCGCATCCCGGACGGCGGGGAAATTAGAATCACTTATCCACCGGGCGACGGTCGCGGGACGGTGACGGCGCAATGCAAATACCACGACGAAATGCACTTCGATATCGTCGGCGGCACGGTTTATCATATCTGCCAGTTTGCCGAAATCATGGAGAGAGTCGGCGCGAAAGTCGAACCGGCGTATCAGCTTCACGGCGCGGAGCTGGTTTCCATTGCGCCGGGTGAGGACAAGTGCTGCACCTTCTGCCGGATGAAGGGAAATACCCGCATCGGCCATATTTACGGCGACTTTGGACACGACGGCAGTTTGTACTTCCAGAATTGGACGGACAGCAAAAAGGGCAGAGACACAGACGATTTTCAAAAGGAGCTGCTTGCCGTCATGTTCCGTCTGCGGCAAGACGCATTGAAGAATTTCGACGCCATGAAAGCGTATTGCTGGGCGAATCCTGACGCCAAGCTCGACAATAACGGCCTTGATATTTACGGATTCAAAATCGAAACTGAATCGCGGCGCTACATGCTTCGGTGCAATTTCGAGGGCAAGGGAACATTCATTCTCTATGCCTATGATAAGTGCATCTTGATCGGCGGCGTCGTGCCTCATGCGGAGGACGAAGAAAACCTGCTCTATCGTAATAGCGATAACCCGTTTGCCATTGGGTATATGCGCGGCGACTTCGGCAGATCGGGCGACGAATTTTGGCACAATTGGTTTCACATAAACGAAAGCCTTTACAACGCAGAATTTAAGGATGAATTTCAGATCGTCGTAGACTTGCTGCGGAACGACGTGCTGAAGAACAAGGCGGCGTCTATCTCGTTCTGCCATGAGCATCCCGATGCTCGGCTGAAAAAGAGCGGAGGTCGATACGGTTTCAAGACGGCAACCGAGAAGCGCCGGTATTTCGTGAGCGTCCCGGATCACGGCGGCGATTACTTCTATGTGTATGTTTATGACAAGGATATAAAAGAAAACTAGGCTGACATTTCTGTACTTGCCTCGCTGTCGTTCGACGCTCCTGAGCGGCAGCGCGGCGAGAGCGCGAAATAACTAAACGACAAGGAGATCGACATCATGCACACAGTTATTTACGGCGATTTGAACATTGACCTGAAAGACGACGCCGGGAACAATTACCGGCTGCGGATCAAAAACGACTATGACCCTATGCACCCGCGAAAAGGCTGGGATAACGTCGGAACAATGGTTTGCTGGCATAAGCGTTACAATTTGGGCGACGATCACGACTACGAATATCCGAAAGACTTCCTGCAAGAGAAGTTATTTGAACACCTAAATACAGAGAAGTCGCGCTATGGCAAGCGGATTTACGATTTTATCAAGAGCGGTAAAGCCGAGGATGCGCGGCTGAAATATGACCCCTCTGAAAGAGAATGGGTGTTGAGCGAAAAATCGTTTGTAACTGGCAACTGGTATGATATTGCGTCCTATCCGGCCAGACTAAAAGGAAAAGACGTGCCGGACGAGTTTTTAGAAGAGTGCTTGACGGCGCTTACCACACAGGAATTGATAGACTTCCTTTACGACATGGATGATATAGCGATTATACCCCTGTATCTCTACGATCACAGCGGGATCACAATGAGTACCGGCCCGTTCTCCTGCCCGTGGGACAGCGGACAAGTGGGCTGGATTTACGTCGATAAGAAAAAGGCGCTGGAGGAATACCGGCTGAAAGATAAACGCAATTGGGAAGCGGAAGCGGAAAAGCATCTCGAAGGAGAAGTCAAGGTTTACGATCAATTTATCTCTGGCTCCGTCTACGGATTTATCCTTGAAAAAGAGACGCAAGTAGAGGGCGAGGACGAAGTAGAATACGTGGAAATAGACTCCTGCTGGGGCTTCTACGGAGATACGCTTGAAGAAAGCGGCATGTTCGATCATATCGGCTCCGAATACAAAGTCGCGTAATAATTGAATCTACACCGTAGGAGCTGCCCGGTAACGAGCGGCTTTTTTGCTTTGCTGAAAATTGAAGGGGGATTCTTAATGTATATTCAACTTGAATGGGATTACAACGCTGAACATTACTCCGACCGCAAGAAGATGGTTTACGTTCATATCAACGACTTGGACGACGAGGAAAACGACGAGGGCGGTTTTGCTTTTGCGAACATCGAAAATGGAAGCATATTCTGGCAGGGTGATGAGAATAGCGGCGTCATAGCCGAGGCAACCGGGGATACGTTCGGGGTGTTCAATCTGCTGCGCCTCGTGAGATTTATAAAAAAGCACTACCCCAATTCGGATATAGATATGTGTGAGATGAGCAAAAAGTGGGATCGAGAAACGAAAGAGAGGGCTTCATAAATCATGGCTTGCTTCAATCCGAAATGCGTCCACAATATGCCCCATCCTTGCGAGGAATGCGGGTATTACCAGCACGACGAGGAATACTACCGCCTGTTCTGCAAAAACGAAAACGACGACGGATATAAACCTCATGACGATATCGAGGCGTTATCATGAGCGGAATAATCGTCACATACGAGAGCTACAAAGGCGGCGTCAATAATTTGGCGGTCGCTATCGACGCCAAGACCGGGGAGTGGGCTACAAGCACGATCAGTAAGGAACGGGCGATAAAGAACTTAAAGAGCATGTTTAGCAGGAGGGATTTAAATGTTGCATTACAGAGTCCAAATCAAAGCCAATGATCGTATTAAAACCATAAGTAACGCGAAATATTATCGAAACTTGACCTTCCGCACTCCGCAGAAGCACATAATGGGTTTGATGGGCTATAACTTCGCGTGTCCTCAATTTATCCCTATGTTAGCGGATGCTATCGTGGGGCTTTTAAAAGATCATGAAAACACTGCTCAGATAATAGACTGGACATCCTGTAAGGAAATCCCGCTTTTCTTGCTGGAACGGCTTATAGATTGGGAAACTAAAGAATCATACCTTTGGTTTAGGAACTGGAAGAACGCGCAAGGAGAGCCGATCAGCTCCGATGCGGGGCGCAAAGTTACAACGCAAGAGGCTAAGAGGTTGCTGATCGCTGAATTGACCGCCGTTAAAACCATGCTTGAAGCGGAGGAAAGTGCCGCCGCCACATTGCAACAGGAGGCTTGAAAATGAAAACCGTTAAATACTTTGCCCGACATGAAACGTTGAAGGTCGCTGCCGGATTTGATTCAAAAGAACTGCGAGACGTTCATGTTGCGTCGTGTGTCGGCAGCAACCACCCGTGGCGAATATGCACCGAAGAAGAAGCGCTGTCGTGCGCCGAGCCGTATGGCAGCTATCAAGTGTTCTTTGCGGACAGCGAGGAACGCCCGGAGTATTCCGGCAAGACCATTGAAGATTTATATGTGTAGGAGGATTT
>DBDD01000349.1 GCA_002293365.1 Christensenella sp. UBA941
TAACCAACGGGCTAGTCACCTCGTCGTTATAGATATTGGCCGGCCCGATGGAAAGCCCCAGGTATTCGTTTCTCTGCTTCGTCCAGCGCATGCGGGATTCCGCGATAAAATCGAGGAGCTTGAGCAGCCACTCAGGCTCCTCGATGTAGTCGATCATAACGTCGTTCGTGCCGCGCAAAAACCAGGCCGTGCCCCACGGGCTGCGCCCCCATTGCGGAAAGGCCACGTCGAAATCGTCCGCCGCTATGTCCCTAATCTTTTCAAAGAAGCGGATCGCGCGGGGCATGCAGCCGCTCTTGTGAAAATCGGGATACTCCATCTTGTCCAAGTCCTCGCGCTCCAATATTAGGGGCGTCTTCGTGGCGACAGCGTCGTGCTCCGTATAGATAACGTGCTCGTCCCCGCCGAAGATGCACTTTTCAAACGCGGTCGACTCGTATACCGGCTGGCGCTTNNCCGGCGTATCGTCGCGGAAATGCCTGAACTTGTAGATCTGCGTCTTCAGCCCCGCTAAGTAATGCAGATATGGGTCGTGGTAAAACTCAACTATATCGAAGCCCAGCGCTTCCATATACGCCTCGCGCTCAAGCTCGATCACTAGCGCGGATTTGTCCCGCTCCTTAGGAATAGCGTGGAAATAGTCGGAGGAAACATTGCTATGCTTCCATACCGCTTCTCTTCTTCTATTTTCGTCCGTCTCGCAGAGCGCCCTGATTTCGTCTTCCGCGCGGCGTATTTCGTCGAGCCTTTTTCTATCCATATCCGTCATTTTAAAGACCATACCTTTCNNTCTGCGAAAGGCACCAACAAGGTATGAAACGGTTGGCCCAATCGTCAAGAGTTTAATTTACCGTCAAAACACGCTATAATCCGCTCTGTGGGACGGTATACTACAGAGCACGCGGAGGTGAGTGGTGAAGCGGTTTGCCGCTATCTCGCATTTTAATAAGTCGCCGGACGCTCGTTCAAGCACCAACAAGTAGGCCATCGAGCCTGTAAACTAATCTTTGTAAAGACATTACTCGTTTTTAGCAGAGCGCCCAGTCAATGCCGACCCTCGCAATAAATTGAAAAGAGGGATTCAATGGCACAAACAGTAGAAATCGTCTACCCTGTTTGCTGCGGCATGGACGTCCACAAGTCCTTTATAGTCGCATGTATCGCCGTAACCGACGAGCGAAGCCACACCAAACACTATATTAAGAGATTTTCAACGTTCACGGGAGACTTGCGCCGTCTCGTCGAGTGGCTTGCGTCCTATAACTGCCGCGACGTTTGCATGGAATCGTCGGGCAAGTATTGGATACCGGTTTTCAATGCCCTCGAAAAGACCTGCAACGTCTGCCTGACGCACCCCAAGTACGTCAAAGCCATCAAGGGCAAGAAAACCGATAAGAAGGACGCCAAGTGGATTTCCGAGCTTTTCAAGTGCGACTTGGTGCGCTCCAGCTTTATCCCTCCTCCGGATATTCGCCAACTGCGCGACCTATGCCGCTATTACGTCAAGCTTACAGGTTTTGTCACCAGCGAGAAAAACCGTGCCCAAAATTGCCTAACCACGTGCAACTTCAAACTGGACGATGTTTTCTCCGATGTTTTTGGCAAGAGCGCAACCCGTGTGCTTAACGCTCTGCTCGAACATGGTAACGGCAATTTCGCTCTTGACGGTTTGATCCACGCCAGCTGTAAATCCTCGCCCGAAGAAATTCGCGCCGCTCTTGACGGAGAGCTTAATCCTTCGCAAGCTGAGAAGCTCGCTCTAATTCGTCGGCACATGAACGATGTTCTCAGCCTAAAAGCATCTCTTGAAGCTTTGATCTGCGGTCTAGCCTCGCCGTACCAGCCTCAAATCGATCTGCTCATGACCGTTCCGGGTATCAGTACCAAACTAACCGCCATCCGTATCCTCGCGGAAATCGGCGCTGATATGTCCGTGTTTGAAACGGCCAAGCAAGCTCGTATCTTGGGCAGGGCCTTACTCCCCAAAATCAGGAGAGCGCTGGCAAGAAGAAGACTACACGAATCGGGCGCGCGGGGGCGTATCTTAAACCGCTCCTTGTTCAAATCGCGCTCGCCTGCGGTAAATCCGAGAAATGCCCTGAACTCAAGAACAAGTTCATTGCCCTCAAAAAGCGCCGCGGCGGTAAAAAAGCCGTTATCGCCATCGCCCGAAAGCTCTTAACTGCGATCTGGCATATGCTCGCCAAGAACGAAGCATATAATGCCGAACTCTACCTAAAGGCAGACAAGCCGCCTGTTGCCCGCGAACTAACCACGTCTCAAGCTATCGCTTACCTTCGTAATAAAGGTTTTCTGATTGTGGATGAGGAAACCGGCGAAGTAGCTTAGTTGATATTCTGTTGTCGCCGTCCGCAGGCGGTTTGTTTGCTATGCCTTTTTTAGGGGCTACTGCCTTGTGTTTGTTTCAAACTACCGCCTTTGGATAGATAAAGGCCGCGAAAGCGCGGCCATATAAAAAGCCGCGAACGGCATTGCTCGCGGCTATATCTCTATCCAATCGGCGGTATCAGAACATGGCGGGCCGCGCTGGCCAGCTTAATGACGGATATTCACCGATGATAAATGCGGTTTCCCGCTTAAGCTCCGAACAATGCCTCATCTATGCGAATGCGCGGAGCTTATTCTGATACAGAGCCTCATTTCGATTCCTCCTGCTTGCTAATATGCATTATAGCGGGCGAACAGTTTACAGTCAAACGATAATTTTTACGGGCATTAGGCTAAACGCTTACTCCACGCTCTTGAGCGCGCCGAGCATGTCTATCTTTTTTGTCTTGCGCCCCAGCGCGAGATTTACGAGGAGCGAGAATACGAGCGTAAGCGCCGCCGCGATGGCGTAGGACAAGGGCAGTACGACCGGCACAAACGAAAGCGTATCCCCCGTTTCGCCGCCCAAAACGTTTTCCAGCAGCGGCAGGCCCAAAAGCGCGCCGAAGCCTATGCCGAAAATCGTAAAGATCATGTTTTCGGATAGAATCAGCCGCCGTATCTCCTTCGGGAAAAAGCCTAAAACGCTCAGCGTCGCGAGGTCGCGTATGCG
>DBDD01000080.1 GCA_002293365.1 Christensenella sp. UBA941
GTCGAAAAGAAGCGCCCGTTCCTATATCTAACGCCGAACAATCCGCGCTCGAAGCTTCTAATGTGCAATACGCTCGGCGCGCTCAAAGCCGCGGCGGACGCGTTTATCGGGTTCTTTTTCGCGGGGATCGTATCCGGCTTCAGCCTTATACACGCGCCGTTGGCGGCGCTGTTATGCGGCGTTTTGTCGCTGCTGTTTACCGGCGCGCAATTGCTTGCGGACTGGCTCGTGGGCGATAGGCACTCCAAGCTTCTTGCGATGATGTTCTTCTTCATCTCGACGTTTATCCTTCTCATCCCGGCGGTGGTGCTGTTTATCATTGGCGCGGGGATGGGAACCGCGCCAGGGTATCTTTTCGCGGCGGCGTACGCGGCTTTGGCGGTGGTTTTGCTGTATATGCCGCTGGGCGGGATATTGCACAATATGAATGTAAATGATTAAGGGCGAAACACCCGCCGCCTGCGGGCGGGGACAAAACACCCGCCGCCTGCGGGCGGCACCCTCTTTACTAAAGAGGGCAAGGGAACGTGATACGGAGGCGATTGCGTGCTACCGTACAATAAGAAGTTGAAACAACGTGCGCAGGAGCTTCGAAAAAACGCGACACTTGAAGAAAATAAGTTGTGGTTTGAATTTTTGCGCAAGCATGATTGCCCATTTACGCGTCAAAAAACGATAGATCATTACATCGTTGATTTTTTCTGCCCGTCTAAAAAACTAATCATTGAAGTCGACGGAATTCAGCATTATACAGACGAAGGCATGGAGTATGACGCAATACGTACAGATTTGCTTGAAAGCATGGATTTGCACGTTTTACGGTTCGCCAACGCGGAAATAAGAACGTCGTTCGATAGCGTTTGTTCAGCAATTCAAGCATATATCGATTCGTATAATCGCTAAGCATCGTTAGAGCGATCCTTAGCCCTCTTTAGCAAAGAGGGTGGCCCCGCAGGGCCGGGTGTTTTGTCGGGAGCTGCGCTTTAAGCGCGAGAAAACCTCTTCGCGCGTCATTCTGACATCAGAATTTTCGGCGGCGCAATCGGCTTCGATCAGCATTTTCTCAATTTCGTCCGTTGATTCGTCTCGGTCTTCAATATCAAGAGTATCCATCACATCCCCGCAAACCGTCTCATCGCAGCCCGTACTGGCCTATACGGAAACCCCTCCAGCGCGGCTTTCGTCTCCAAGAGCTTTTCGCGTATAGCTATGCTCTGGGGGCAATGCGCCTCGCACTTGCCGCAGCTCGCGCATTTGCCCGCGTTTTTCTCGCCGGCGCGCATGGCGTAGTTCATCATCGTAGGCAGCCTTTTCCCGTAGGCCAGGTCGTTGTAAAACATGAAACACAGCGGGATATCCACGCCGCTAGGGCAAGGCATGCAATAGTTGCAGCCCGTGCAAGGTACGTTGAACTTTTCGGCGATTATATCGCGCGCGGCGTCAAACAGCGCCAGCTCCGTTTTCGTCAGCGCGCCGGTTTCGGCCTCGGACGCTACGCGTATGTTCTCTTTTATCATGTCCATCGAGTTCATGCCAGAAAGCACTGTAAGTATACCCTCCTGGTTCCATAGCCAGCGCAGCGCCCATTCCGCGTACGAGCGCTTCGGCTGTGCGCTGTCCCAAAGCTCGCGCGCCTTTGGAGGGAGCGCGTTCGCGAGTTTCCCGCCTCTTAGGGGTTCCATGATCATAACGGGTATGCCCAATTCCCGCGCCCGGGCGAGGCCGCTTTGGCCGGCTTGGGCGTTTACGTCGAGATAGTTGTACTGGATCATGCAGAAATCCCAGTCGTTCGCTTCTAAAATATCGACAAACGATTGTGCCCCGCCGTGGAAGGAAAAGCCGATGCTGCGGATACGGCCCTCGCGCTTTTGTCGCTCGGTCCATTCTACTGCGCCCAGCTCCTTAATGCGCGTCCATTCCTCCGGCTTTGTGAACATGTGCTGCAAATAGTAGTCGATACGGTCGGTTTGCAGGCGCTCAAGCGACGTGTTGAACATCTTGTCAAAATCTGCGGGCTTGCGTACGAGATAATGCGGCAGCTTCGTCGCGATATTGACCTTGTCGCGCAGCCCCTCTTTTTTGAGAATACGGCCTGCGACGTTTTCGCTGCCGGGGTAGATATACGCCGTATCGAGATAGTTGACGCCGTTTTCTATTGCGAAGGCGACTTCGCGCGCTGCTTCGGCCTCGTCTCGCGGAAGGCGCATGCAGCCGAACGCGAGCTGCGAGATTTTATCGCCGTTTTTAGGGTTTTCACGATAAATCATCATATCAACCTTTCCAAGACATTGTATAAAATGTCATAATTAATCATATCATTGCACGCGGGCTTGTCAACCGTATATTGAGGAATGCAAGAATTTGTCGGACTGCGTCGAGCATGCCGTTATGATAGGTAAAACGTCGAGGAATGCCGAAAAGTATTTGATGTCATCAAAAGCTCCTAATAATTGTGCTGCGGGGCGAAGCCCCGCAGCACAAAAAAATTAATTATCCGCATGTGGCTTCGCCCCATGCGGATATGACCTTGGAGGATATAAAATGCATCGCCGTATAGCCGCTTTATCGCTTGCTTTTTTTCTGCTCCTCCTCTCCGGCTGCCAAAGCATGGGCGCGCTCGCCTTTACGCGTTCAGTCGGGCAGGATGAAGGCGACGATACCGAGCGGCCCGGGGCGGGGATGGGGGCGGCTGAATTTATCGAGGCGTTTGCGGCGATGGCCGAGGGAAATGGCCGAAGCCTTGTCGAGCTCGAAGAGACGGGCGGGGCCGGGGAGGAGCTTGCGCTTTTTATTAACGACGTATCGATCGAATCGGAATATGTGGAGGGTATCGAGCTGCATGTCTTCGCTCCGAGCGGCGAAACCGAAAGCGTTACGCTGGCTATGCCGCGGCCGGAGCTCAAATCCGAGGACGACGTTGCCTTAGGCGACGAGGCGGCTTTAAGGGCTGTAAGGGCGTTCAACGCGGCGCGAAATAGGGAGCGCGCGGCGTTTATGGACTGTGTCGAGGCAGCGTTGCGCGCGTCAAAGAAATATAAAGGAAGCCTAAGCGAGGCGGACGTGCTTGCCGTTCTCTTAGCCGCCGAGAAAACAATAGAACGCGGCTCCGAACAGTCCGAAGAGCTTTCGGGCGCCGTAGCGCGCTCGTTCGTGTTAGACATGGGCTATACGCCCCAAATCGTGTTCACGCTAGAATTTATTCTTTAAATAAACAAACCCCAAATAATTATCAATTAACAATTATTATATATATTCGCTAATTTTTTCTTCGATGAATTTTAGAATCGGGCGCATACTAACCTCATCACATGTATGTCACATGTATGTGAACGTGATAAAAACTATCGGAGGAAAAAGTAGTAATGAAGAAACGTTTGTTAAGTATCGCACTGGCATTGGCGGTGACGCTTGCGTTCGCTTCCGGCGCGTTTGCGGCCGTATTGCCGCCATCGTTCCCGGCGACGGATTTAGCGCCCGCGACGCCCGCAGGCCCGATAAAGCCTGCGACACCGGCGGCCCCGACCTATCCGGCGGGTACGGTAATTCCGGGGACTGTCATGACGCCCGCGACGCCTGTTCCGGGTTACCCGGCCGGCACGGTAATACCGGCGACGCCTATGAAGCCCGCGACGCCCGTTACCCCGACCTATCCGGCGGGTACGGTAATTCCGGCGACGCCGCTGTATCCGGCGACTTACCCGGCGGGTACGATACTCCCGGCGACGCCCATGTATCCGGCTTCTCCCAGGGTGCTTACGCCTAACCCGCTGCCCAGGGACGCGAAGCCGCTTCCGGCGCCTTACAGCACAGTACCGCCCTACGGCTATGGTCCGCATTCCTACGATAAAGCCGTAACGGCCGACGTCGTAGATATGGTCAACAAGCTGGCTGTGAAGTACAACGCCAATCCGAAGGAACTCTACCGGTATATATTCATCAGCGACGCCTCTTTTGACAGGCTCGATTCCAAGGATCAAGCCGCTCTAAAGAAGCTTATGGTGAAGATGGCCGCGAAGGCTATGGGCATCTCGGCCAGCAAGCTCGAAAAAGAGCTTGACGACATCGAAAGCGAGCTGATTTCCCGCCATATGAAACGAACCGGCGTGAAAAAGGCCGAAGCGCGCAAATACGTGCGCGAGCATGCGCACAACTCGCTCTTTTACGGAGCGCGCTAACAATCGGTGATATGAAACTCTAGTACAGACGCTTTATTGGGCGGGGCTTGACCTCGCCCATTCAAATTTTATCGTCGATTTGACTTGAAGGCCGTAATTCGTTACAATAATTTGTACGGTTGAAATGGAAGGGGTGTTTGCGACGCCGCAGCGTAAAAGATCGTTGTTGGTTTTTGTCAGCGTCGGCGTAGGGCTGCTATTGTTCGCGCTTTGCTTCGCGCTCCCCGTACATGCCGTTATTCCTTTCGGCCTCGCGGCCTTGGGCATGATATTTCATCCCGCCGTGCCCGTGTGTGCAACGCTTATCGCGAGCGCGCTTTTGTCGGTTATTATTGGTCCGAGCGCGGCCGTGGCGCTGCTAATGTTCGCGCCGAGCGGCTTAATACTGCCTTTTATGGTGAAGAAAAAGGAGTCGTCGCTCTACGCGGTGTTCGTTGCGGCGTCGGTTACGATTCTCGCGATGTGGTGCGGGATGGTTTATTTTTCCGACGCGATTAACGCCGCGTTCGCACAGCAAAAGGCGTCTATTATCGAGCAGTACGCGCTCCTGCCCAAGCTGGCGGAAAACGAACTCTTAGGAACGTTCTTCAACGCCGAGGGTATCGGCGCGTGGCGTTCGATGCATTTGCTCATGCTTGAAACGATAAAAATGATGCTCGGGGGTACGGCCCTAAGCTATTCCATGATTACAGCTTTGTTGATATACCTTATTTGCCGTAAAATCGCACAAAAGCGCGGCATAGCCATAGCGCCGTTCGCGCCGTTTGCTCAGTGGCGGCTTCCGTCCGGCTTCGGGTTTGGGGCGGCTATTTTGTTCATAGCGTCGTTTCTGGTCGAGGTCAATTACGGCCAGGAGCAGGCGTCGCTCGCTTTTATGCTGCGCAGCGCCGTCGTAGTGCCGTTTACCGTGCAAGGTATGTGCGTCCTCGAATTCTATCTGTCCAAAAAGAAGGTTCACGCCGCGGCGCGCGTTGCGGCCAACGTAGCGCTTACGCTGTTCCTGTCGCTGGTTTTAACGTATTGCGGCATGTTCGAGCACGCCTTCGCGTTTAGGCGGGGCGCGGATCTGAGGATCAAGTGATTGGAGGCCCGGTTTGAACAAGTTTCGCGCGTTATATTTAAATAAAACCGAGCGTGAACGCTTCGAAGACGCACTGGCCATGTCGATGGGCGCGATTTGTATCTTAAACGTCGACAACTACGAGGAGCTAGGCTCCAATACCCAGCTCGCGCGCAGCACGATCCTTACGCAATTCGAGAACCAGCTTAGCGAATGGGCCAAGGGTATAGACGGCTTTGTCCGCCGGTACGATCGCGACCGCTATCTGCTTTTTATCGAAAGGCGCCAATTAGAAGAGCTGAGAAAGCAAAAGTTTCCGCTGCTCGCCATAGCGCGCGGGATCGATACGGGTTCGGGACTGCCTCTTTCGCTTACAATCGCCGCCGGGGCGGGGGAGACGATCGCCGAATCGGGCGAATTCGCGCGCCAGGCGCTCGACTTGGCGCTTGGGCGCGGCGGGGATCAGGCCGTCGTAAAGGACGGTTCGGGGTTCTCGTTTTACGGCGGCAAGAGCCAAACGGTGGAAAAGGCTTCGCGCGTAAAGGTTCGAACGTTCGCGCGGGCGCTGCACCATTTAGTCGAGGCTTCGGACGGCGTGTTCCTTATGGGGCATGTGATGCCGGATTTAGATTGCATGGGGGCGGCGCTGGGGCTTTTCCGCATGGCGCAGCTTTCCGGAAAGCCCGCGTATATCGTTTTGGACGCGCCGAACGCGACGATCGAGCGCTTGTTAGGCGAGATGGCAAAAGACGCGGAGTATACCGGCGCGCTTGTTTCTCCCGAAGCGGCGCGCGGGGCTATAACGCCCGAATCGGTGCTTATAGTCTTCGATACACAGCGCAAAAACTCCACGCTCGAGCCGGCGCTGTTCGAAATGACTAAAAACCTCGTCATGATCGACCATCATAGGCGCGGGTTGAACTGTATCGAAGAGGCGACGCTCCAGTGCCTTGAGCCGTACGCGTCGAGTACGTGCGAGCTCGTTACGGAAATATTGCAATACTACCGCGACGGCGCGAAGCCGAAGGCACTCGAGTCGAGCGCGCTTTTGGCGGGGATTTCGGTCGATACGAAGAACTTTTCCTTCAATACCGGCGCGCGCACGTTCGACGCGGCGAGCTATCTCCGCCGCAACGGCGCGGACGTCGCGGGGATCAAGCGCCTCTCTCAGGACGACATGGAAACCTTCCGCTCAAGGGCCAAAGTCGTCGAACGCGCCGAACATATTACAAGCGATATCGTGATATCGCATTGCGACCCGGACGCAAAAAACGCGCCGCTGATCGCCGCGCAGGCGGCCGACGCGCTGACGACGATCCGCGGCATTCAGGCGGCGTTCGTTTTGGGCATAAACGGCGCGTGCGTCTCCGTAAGCGGGCGCTCGCTTGGCGAGATAAACGTACAGCTTATCTTGGAAAGGCTCGGCGGCGGCGGGCATTTGACAAGCGCCGGCGCGCAGATTCCGGACGTCAGCCTCGAAGAGGCGGCGAAAATGATGAAAAGAGCAGTCCTCGATTATATAAAGGAGGTTTCGGAAAAATGAAAGTTATTTTAATGGACGACGTAAAGGGTACGGGCAAGCGCGGCGAGATCGTCGAGGTTTCGGACGGGTTTGCGCGCAACTTCTTATTCGCTAAAAAGCTTGCGACGGCGGCGACGGCGTCGAACGTAAACGCTGCTTTGAAAAAAATTGAGGCCGACAAGCATCGCAAGGCCGTCGAAAAGCGCGACGCGCTCGAAGCGGCTAATAAGCTCAACGGTATTTTAGTAAAGGTATACGCAAAGAGCGGCGAGGGCGGGAAGCTCTTCGGCTCCATAACGAGCAAAGAAATCGCCGAGGCGATTGAAAAGCAGCATCACATCAAGATCGATAAAAAGACCATAACGCTCTCCGAGACGCTAAAGGCCCTCGGCAGCTACGAAATCGAGATTAAGCTCTACTCCGAGGCGAGCGCGAAGATAACGGTCGAGGTACTGGCGGCCACATGAGCGCGCCCATCGACATACGCGACGCGCGGGTTCCGCCGCAAAATTTAGAGGCGGAAAAGAGCGTGCTGGGCAGCATGCTTATCGACGCGCGCGCCGCCGTGCGCGCCTTGGAGCGTCTCAGACCCGGAGATTTCTATCTTGAGCGGCATCAAGACCTGTTTTCGGCGATGAAGCAGCTCTCCGAATCGGGTACGCCGCTCGACGCTATCACGCTCGTGGACGAGCTCGACAGGCGCGGCGTCCTGCAAATGGCGGGCGGGTTTACATATATTACGGATCTGACGGTTTTTACTATCAGCGCCGCGAATATCGAACAATATATCGCAATAGTCGAAGAAAAATCGGCGCTTAGGGAGCTTATCGCGGCCGGCAACGCCATAGTAAACGAGGCGTTCGATTCCGACATGGAGCTCGGCGCGACGCTCGCCCAAGCGGAAAAGCGCGTCTTCGATATAGCGCTGAAAAAATCCGTCCGCTCGCTTTTGCCGATAAAGCCCGATCTGGATATCGTATATTCCCGCATCAGCGAATGGATGGAAACGCGCGGTCAGATGTCGGGCGTGCCCTCGGGCTTCTACGAGCTCGACGGAAAGCTGAACGGCTTCCAAAAGAGCGATCTTATTATTATCGCGGGGCGTCCGGCCATGGGCAAGACGACCTTCGCCATGAATATAGCACAGCACGCGGCGACGCGTGAAGGAAAGACCGTGGCGGTATTCTCGCTTGAAATGTCGCGCGAACAGCTTGTTTTGCGCATACTCTGCTCCGAGGCGGAGGTCGATATGTCCAAAGTGCGCTCGGGCGATATAGGCATGACCGAGCTCGAAAAGCTCGCGAACGCCATGCTGCCGCTTGCGAAGGCGCATATCATCGTGGACGATACAGCGGGCATATCCGTCGGCGAAATTCAATCCAAATGCCGAAGGCTTAAGCTCGAACAGGGGCTCGACATGGTCGTTATCGACTATTTACAGCTCATGCAGCCTTCGGGCAGGAGCGAAAACCGCCAGCAGGAGATTTCGCAGCTGACAAGGGCGCTCAAGATCATGGCGCGCGAGCTGGACGTGCCTGTTATCGTGCTGGCGCAGCTTTCGCGCGCGCCCGAACAGCGCGCAAACCATCGCCCGATGATGAGCGACCTGCGCGAATCCGGCTCTATCGAACAGGACGCGGATATCATCCTCATGCTCTACCGCGAGGCCGTATACGCCGAGGCCGAGGGCGAGGTNNGACAATACGGCGGAGGTCATCATATCCAAGCACAGAAACGGCCCGACAGGCGTCGTCAACGTCCAGTGGTGGGGCGAATTTACAAAGTTCAAGAACCCGGCGTATCGGGAGGAGTAGAACCATGTAGGGGCGAACTGTGTTCGCCCGTGGCCCCCAAATATACGTTCGTGTTACCGAATGTTTCCTTATCCCCAAATGTTATCGTGAATACCACGGGCGAACACAGTTCGCCCCTACAAGTTATCGGTTATTCCAATGTTTCCGATATAGCGGAGGCGGGAGGCCAAAAATTGAATGATTTGCGAGTTCGAAAGAGCATACGGTTGGACGGTTATGATTATTCACGCGCGGGGCGTTATTTCGTTACGATTTGCGTGAAGGACGGTCATGAATTATTTGGGCACATAGATGTAGGGGCGAACTGTGTTCGCCCGCAAGACCCGCAAAATGCGGAATATGTTCGATCGGGAATTTTACTATCCGACATAGGGAAAGCCGTAAAAGAAGAAATTGAGTGATGTCCAGCGTATATGAAGGAGTTGTAGTCGAAAAATATGTGATTATGCCAAATCATATTCATCTAATTACGGACATACATCCAAAAGGCGGGCAAATGCAGAATGCTCCGACGCTATCGCGCATTATAAAGCAGTTTAAGGGGGCGGTAACAAAGAAGATTGGATATGCCATATGGCAAAAATCTTTCTACGACCAAATAATACACAACGAAGAGGAATATACAAGCATATGGCACTATATAGATAAAAACCCGTCGCATTGGCAGGAAGATTACTATTTTATGGAGAATAAACAAAAGAATATGAATCGGAGTTAATTTTGAAATCGTAATCCTGTAGGGGCGAACTATGTTCGCCCGCAGTAAATATCCTGTAGGGGCGAACTGTGTTCGCCCGCAGCAAACAATAACCTGTAGGGGCGAACTGTGTTCGCCCGTAGTATAGTTTCTACTAGGCATTATATTTTATAAGGGGTGGGGTGTATATGGAGTTCAT
>DBDD01000055.1 GCA_002293365.1 Christensenella sp. UBA941
TACGTAATCTGCGTCGACGCCCGTATGGGGCTTATCCACTCCGAGCGTCTTTCCGTCGGAAACGTCAGCGAAGTCGTCGCCTATCCGCGCTTCGTAGTAGACGCGGCGCGCAGACAAGCCTCTTACGGCGTTATCGTAGCGCATAACCATCCGTCCGGCAGCTTGAGTCCTTCCGAGGCGGATCTAGAGATAGGCATAAAGATTTCCGACGCGCTCGAAGCTTGCGGAATAGCCTATATGGATCATCTAATAGTTACCAACGAGGGCTACTATAGCATGAAGGCAAATCAGTCGTATCCGTTCCATGCGATATCGGACGATATTTTGCCGGTCGCCGCGGAACGCCGCGCAAGCCCTATAAATAAAAAATCATGAGAAGTATATTGCGATCGCTGCGTGTTGGCGACGCAGTCGTAGTCGTTTTGGCGCTCGCTTTGGCGCTTTTGCCGCTGTTTTTCACGCAAGCGGGCGAGCGGCCTATAGCCGTAATAAGCGTAGACGGCGAAACGATATACCGCGCGCCGCTCTCTGAAAACGCGATGGTACAAGCCGGGAGCAAAAACGCGCTCATGATCCGCGGCGGCGAAATTTCGATGATCGAAGCGCAATGCCCGGATGGGCTTTGTTTGGGCATGCACGCTAAAAAGCCGGGCGAAAGCGTAATATGCCTCCCAAACAGGATCGCCGCGTGGGTAGAAGGCGAAGGAGAGCTCGATGGCGTCTCGTACTGACACAAACGCATCAAAGCTTACGCGTCTAGCGCTGCTCACGGCGCTGGCGCTGACGCTGAACTACCTCGAGGGGCTTATGCCGCCGCTCTTTCCTGGCTTACCCGTTAAGCTCGGCGTTGCAAACGTCGCGGTTTTAATCGCGTTAGAGCTTTTAGGCTATCGCTACGCGGCGCTCCTACAGCTTACGCGCTGTATCCTCGGCCCGCTTATTGGCGGCTCGCCGGTCGGCGCGCTCTATTCGCTTTCCGGCGGAGCGCTAAGCCTTTTGGCTATGTGCGCCCTGTGCGCCCTCAAGCAAAAGCGCTCCGCCTCCGTTTCGCTCTTTGGCGTCAGCGTCGCCGGAGCGTATTTTCACTCTCTTGGTCAGCTTCTAATAGGCGTGGCGCTCGCCGGCCCCGCCGCGATGGCCTATTATACGCCTATGGCGCTCTTGTCCGTACCGGCAGGCCTATTCGTAGGATTGCTCGCAATACTTGCAATCCGTATCGAAAAAGTGGTATCTTAAAGATTATGAAGTTTCTTCGCGCAACAATCAGTCTACTTTTAGTTTTTCTTCTTAGCGGCTGCGCAGCAAGCGGCGAAGCGGTTTCCCCCGCGCCGACGAGGACACCCCGGCCTACGCGCGCGCCGCGCCCTACGGAAACGCCCGAACCGACTCCCGAACCGACAGTACGGCCGGAAAGCCGCTATTACGCGGGGGAGCGCCTTAGCGGCGTCGTTTTGGACGTCTCCAGCCCCGAAGCGGGCACGAAAACGTTCTTGATGCAGTCGTTTTGGCAGGAAGCGATCTTTGTCGCCGTGAACGAGGCAAATATCGCGGACGACGCAGGCGGCGTCTACGAGCTAAAGCCGGGCGCGCGCGTGGTCGTACGCTTCGCGCAAGACGTTTTGGACGTTCCGCCGTACAGCGCCGGGTCGGACGAAGTAAAGATCATCGACTACGTCGACGATTCGGAGCTTAGTAGCGTGCCGGTCAACATTTGGGCCGTGGAGCCGCCCGGCGATCTTGTCGCTCCTCCGCCCGTACCAAAAGCGCCCGGGGCCGACCCTTACTATATCGTTTTCGAAAGCATCCTTGAGAGCGACGCGCGGCTATACGAAGGTTTAGAAACGATCGCGGCGGATATTTCGCGAACGTCGAGCGAAAATACGCTGCCGTTCCAGCAGCGCGCCGAGGCGCTTTGTACCGAAAAGGGCTTCGCGTTTCTCTTCGGCTCCGATCTTGAACTATTCGCTATGGGCGCGATGAACGACGACGGCTTGATCGACGGCGGCGCATATATCGTATTGTCCGACGACGGCGAGTCAAGAGGGGCGCTCAAAATAACCGTCCGGCGCATTGTCGGCGATCAAGCGCTTGAAGATGTTTTTATACTGACCAATACTGGCTCGGAACAGGAGCCGTCGTGGACGCTCTCGCAGGATGTGTAAAGCCTGCCCGATAGGAGTACCGATATTGTGAAAATCAAAATCCCCGCTGCCGCCTCGCGCGAAAACATGCTGTATACCGCCGGTTTTATCCTGGTCGCTTGCCTCGCGGCGTTTTTGCATTTCTATAAGCTCGCAGAAATACCGTACGGCATACACGTGGACGAGGCGGCGATAGGCTACGACGCGCTTAGTCTGGCGCGCTACGGCGTAACGAGGGATCTTGCCAGCTTCCCCGTATATCTGCGCAATTACGGCGGCGGCCAAAACGCCCTGTACGCCTATCTGGCTGCCGGCTTTATAAGCCTTTTTGGCCCAAGCTTGTTCGTACTGCGTTTGCCGGCGGTTTTGTTTTCGCTCATAACCATCCTGTGCGGCACGCTGATCATCAAAGAGCGTTTCGGCAAAAAAACGGCGCTGATGGGGGCCGCGCTGCTTACCATCATGCCGTATTTTATTATGCACGCCCGCTTCGGCCTCGAATCGCTACTGCTATTGGGCGGCGTAACCGCTTCGCTCTATCTGCTTTTGCGCGCCTTGCGTACGGGTAAAGCCGCTTGGTTCGCGGCGGCGGGCGCGTGCTTCGGCCTTTCTCTATACGCGTACGCCCTAGGCTATTTCATCCTGCCGCTGTTTTTTCTGCTTACGCTGCCCTATCTTTTGTATATCAAGCGTATACGCTTGCGTCAGATACTCGTAATGGGCGCGGCGCTGCTGCTTGTCGCGTGGCCGCTAATCGTATTCGTCTACATCAATTTCGCCGGGCTTAATACGCTCCAAATCGGGCCATTCACCATCTGCGTCTTGAAGACTTTCGCGGCGGCGAAATCAACCTGAACAATATCGCCGGCAACCTCCAAACGTTCTTTTACAACGCCTTTTTCCGGGATTGGCTCGATTATAACGCGTTTGATTATCATTATACGCTGTATATAATCTCTATCCCGTTCGCGCTCTATGGATTGCTGCTTGCGGCTAGAGGCGTCTATAGGTCGCTAAAAAGCCGGGAATTCAGCATAGACGTTCCTATTATTGCGCTTTTGTTCAGCGTTTTCTGTCTGGCGCTATGCCTTGGCGGAGACAAACCCAACATAAATAAGCTGAACGCCATGTATTTTTGCTGGGCATATCTGGCGGTATACGGCATACGCCGCGTGTACGAACTCCTCAAGCGTCCGAAGGTATTCCTCGGCGCTGTGGCGGCGATATACGCGGCAAGCTTTTTATTCTTCGCCAATTATTATTTCAACGAGTACCCCAAAGATCTTTATCCTCAAATAATCTTTTATCCCGATATGCGGCCCGCCTATGAAGAGCTGGAGCGCATGGAGCTTGGGGAAAGACCAATATACTATTTGACGCCCTACGGTCACGTTTATTACGCTCTCGCGTCCCAGGTTTCACCGTTTGAGGCAAACTTTACGGCAGAAGAGTCGCTTGCCGGCTTAGCTTCTATCGGCAACAACCACTTTTATAATCCGGCGATGCCACAAGCCAACACCGTGTTTGTCGTATGGGACGCCGATGAAGAACTGATCGGCATTCTTCAGGATATTGGCTTTACGGGCAAAACCGTAGGCGGATATCTTATCTTTACATATATCCCGTAGGTTCCGTTCAAAAACTGTTCCAAAACCACCTGTCGCTTTTTGGGCGCGCTTTCGGCGCATCCATCTTTGGCTCGGGCGGCGGCGCGCTGGCTTCAGGCGCATTAGGCTGCGCGCTTATTTCGGGCGCGCTCGGCTGTACGCTTGTTTCTTGCGCGCTCGGCTGCGCGCTTGTTTCGGGTGCGCCCGGCGGCTCGATTGCTTCGGGCGCTGGCGGCGCAGCGTCTGCGATTTCACCCTCTTCCTTCAGCGCTTTAGTCTCGCCCAATAAATCCCGCAGCGTTATGCCGTCTAAATAGTCTGAGATTACCCTATTTAGCCCCTCCCAAACGGGCAAGGTCTTGCAATAGCTGTTCCTGGGGCATGTATTCGGATCGTTTTCCAGACACGCAACGGGCAGCAGCCCGCCTTCCGTAATGCGGAGAATCTGGCCGACCGAATACTCCTGCGGCGCCTTGGCGAGCATATAGCCGCCTTGATAGCCGCGGTTGGTTCTAAGCATGCCCGAGACGTTTAGCAGCGCGACGATCTGTTCCAGATATTTTTTGGATATTTCCTGCCTGTCGGCAATGTCTTTTAACGGAATAAAGCCTTTATCCGCATGCTCGGCTAAATCAAGCAGCAGCCGGAGCGAATACCGGCCCTTTGTCGATACCTTCACAACGCTACCCTCCCATTATTTGTATACCTAAGTATATACTAGGCAAGCTATGTTTTCAAGAGAGCATTCACTAAAGCTTCATTCAATCTTCACCCAATTATCACGTTCGAGCCACTATAATCATTTTGTATGTTTATGTTATATTTTGTATGCTCATGATATAATTGGGATAATTTACAAGAGGCAGGATGGCTGAATGACTAAAAGCGCTAAAGCAAAGCGTAAAAAGAGCCTAAAATGGCTCAAGTGGATAATTATCGTATTGGTTATAGCGGGCGCCGGCTTAGCGGCGTATACATTTTGGCCCCAAGAGGAAGAGGTTGTGAAGTCCCGTTTCGGGGAGAGCGCCGTTACGCGCGGCGACCTAAGCAAGGCCGTGCAAGGCTCCGGCAATATCCAGCCCAGCATAAACCGTACCGTAACGGTATCCGACGACGTTACGATAACAAAACTCTCAGTCGGCGTGGGCGACGCGGTCGAAGCAGGCGGCGCATTGGCCGAAGTGGATCACGAGGCGCTGCGCGAAACTATTCAAAGCCAGGAGGATCAAATCGCCCAGAAGGAGCTTCAAATCGAGCGCTCCCGGCTCGGCTTCGACAGCTATGAAATCCTCGCTCCGCGCGAAGGACGTATCCGCGAATTGCACGCGCGCGTCGGCGAGGATGCGGCGGATACCGGCCGGGCGTACGGCGCGCTTGCCGTAATTTCAACGGCGGGCAAGATGAAGGCGACTCTGGAGGTCACTGCCGAGCAAACCTACGAATACGGTTTCTCGTCGCCCGCGCCGACGGCGAGCGCCGATTCTGGCGACGCGTCATGGACGTCGGCCTCGCCTACACCCGCGCCATCGGCAACACCCGCGGGAGGCAGCTCTCCCATAGAAGTTATCATTGTCTCGCCCACGCCTGTGCCAGCGCCTGTTGTGCCGGCTCCCGTTGCACCCGCGCCCGGCGATACGGAAAACAACACGGATAACACTACCAATACCGATAGCAACACTGACGCTGCTAATACTAACGGTAATACTGACGCCGCCGGGCCGAGCGATCAATCTTCCGAAACCAACGGGTTTCTCCATCCTATATTGGCCGGTATGAACATTACCAGCGCGATGTACAACGTTTCAGCATCCGCCCTCACGCCCCAGCCTACGCCTATACCGGCAGCCAGCGCGGCAAAGTACAACGTCGCCGCCGCCGTGCTGCAAGACTGGACGTGGTGGTTCCTCGGCGGGGAGATCACTCTCGCGAAAGGCAACATAATCCCCGTCTATGTGGACGGCCAGTCGATAGACGCGTCGGTCACGGCGGTTTCGGCTCAAAGCATCTCGATCGAAATCCCTGGCGACGTCTACGCCATAGGCGCAAAGGTGGTATTCGAAGCGCCTTGGGGCCACGAAACCATAGCGTCGGGCGAGCTGGAGCTAAGCGAATC
>DBDD01000125.1 GCA_002293365.1 Christensenella sp. UBA941
CAGCACGAATCCGATCATGCAAAGACATAACGCCAGGGCTACTACTTTTGACTTTTTCATTTTTTCCTCCTTAGGCTTGTTGCCAGTTTATTTGAGTCAATGTTCCGTTAAGCTCCTAAGTATTTACGCTTCACCTCCTCGCTTTGTAATAGATCTGCACCGGTGCCCTCCAGCGTCAGGCTGCCCACTTCAAAGACGTAGGCATATTTCGCAATGGAAAGCGCCATTTCGGAATTCTGTTCGATAACCAGCGAAGGGATTTTGCGCTCAAGGTGGATTTTTTCGATCGTCTCAAATACCAAATCGACCACGAACGGGGCAAGGCCCATAGACGGCTCGTCCAAAAGAAGCAGTTTGGGGTTGGACATCAGCGCCCTACCGATCGCCAGCATTTGCTGTTCGCCTCCTGAAAGCGTTCCGGCGACTTGCTTTTGACGTTCTTTGATTCTGGGGAACAGCTCAAACACGCTTTCTATATTATCCTGTATGATTTTTTTATCTTTTAGCGTATAAGCGCCCGCGTATAAATTCTCCAGTACCGTAACGGTTTTAAATATCTTTCTGCCTTCCGGACAAAGCGCGATTCCCCGCTTGATAATCTCATGCGGCGGCAGCACCGTTAGCTCTTCGCCCTGATATTGAATGCTTCCGCTCGTTGGCCTCACAAGCCCGACAATCGAATTGATAAGTGTGGTTTTGCCCGCTCCGTTTGCGCCGACGACGGCATAAATACCCTCGTCGCCTACTGTGATTGTGACGTCATTCAGCGCGCGTATAACGCCATAGTGACAAGTCAGATGTTCAATGCGCAGCATTCAGGATACCCCTCTTCCTGCCAAGATAGCAATCGATAACGTCGTCGTTATTTTGTATATCTTTGGGTTTGCCCTCGGCTATAACCTTGCCCGAATTAAGAACCGTCAAATTATCACAGATATCCATAACGAACCGCATATGATGCTCGATCAGCAATATCGTTTTGTTGTACTCGCTGCGGAGCTTTTGCACCAGCTGGGCGACGGCTCCGCTCTCCTGATCGTTCATACCGGCAACAGGCTCGTCCAATAAAACCAGCTTCGGCTCCGTTGCTAGCATGCGCGCTATCTCCAGGAGGCGCTGCTTGCCATACGGCAGATTACCGGCCAGCATATCCCTTTCTTCCGACAGCCCGACAAGCTCAAGCAAAGATTCCGCTCTCTCATACATCAGCTTTTCGCTGGCGCGGAATTTCTTGCCGTTAAGCATCGCGCTTAAAAAGCCGTAGTTACTGTGTACACAGGAGGCTGTTGCGACGTTTTCCAAGACGCTCATTTGCGCAAAGAGATTTACGTTCTGGAATGTTCTTCCAAGCCCGATGTGATTGATCTTGTATGTAACCAGGTCGCTTACTTTCTTTCCGTCGAACATAACTTTGCCGCTTGTCGGCGAATAAAAGCCCGTGATGATATTAATCAATGTGGTTTTTCCGGATCCGTTCGGCCCAATCAAGCCGTGTATCTCGCCCTTATCCACGCACATATTTACGTCATCCAGCGCTACAAGGCCTCCAAAAACAATTCCGACTTGCTCAACTTCCAACAGCGGTCGTTGTGTAGCAGCCGCGCTCTGGCCAGATTTTTCCATCATCTGTGTCTCCTTATCTTTCCGTCCTAACACGTATGATGCTGAAGCATCCTTTAGCGAACCGGGCCCTTCGATCCATCCGTCGAGAAAAGCCCGGTACCAAGGCGTGGCAGTCACATCGTGATATTTTTCGGTTTACTATTGTTCGCTGAAATGCCGGTTTGCCCGTGTGGCATGAGGACGACCCTCCGGCGGCCTGCCGGCTAATCTATACATAGATTGTAGCTCGTGTCTTTTCCAACCAAAAAGTTATCCTCTACGCCCATACAAGTTCCTCCCATGGACCATTGATACTCGTATGCGCATATAACGCCCTCCTGCAACGCAGCGTCGCTTGTGCCGACGAAGGTTAGATCGACGGGCTCCTGCAGCCCCATAACATGGCCAACGTCGCGAGGGAACGTTTCGACGGATAGTACTTCCTTGGGCATCATATTTATTGCCGTAAACTCCTCGCGCGCGGACTCCGCCAAGCCAATGCCAAAGTTATAAACTTCCTTTGAAAGCGTTCCGTGCTTTACGAACGGTATAATATCGTCTTGAATAAAGCCCAGGAGCTTATTATGTACCGCGCCGGCATGCTCTTCGAAGCATAGCGTGCGGGCTATATCCGTCGCGGCCAGGATAATGCCGTTTTCATCCTTTACCAACACTCCGGAGTCGATCTTAACTCCCCGTGAGGCCTTTGTGATTGGATAATCGTAAGGGTGACACGGCGTCAGCACGCGTCCGAACGGCATTATGGTCGTCCAATAATGATCGATCTTCAGCGGAATATTGTTTTTCGCGCCGAATTCCTGCATAGCGTGCCAATATACTTCGGCCATATCCAGCTCATTAACGGAGCCGTCTTTTTCGAGCACGTTTTCGCGCACATAGTCGAGCGCCTTTTCAAAGCCGTAGACTCCGGCGCGGCAGCCAATAATGTGGTAAGGAAGGCTAAACGAACCCTCCAGCATACACAAGCTGCGCGATACGCTTTGCGCAAAGACGCAATTCGCTTCGTTCATGCCGAAATATCGATACCAGCCGTAAGAAAATTGGAGCTCTTCAATGCCGACGGCTTTATCCCCCACTTTTTCCGTATAGAAGTCCGCCGGGTTCAAAACGACCTGTTCCCGGCCAAACCCCTTGAGATATTTAGCGGATAATAAGTACACGTCTTCCCATTCCGGCGAATAAAGTACGCCAAACATGTCGTCATGGCATTCCTGTACGCCCAAACCGGACGCCTCCTGTACGCCAAGCTTGGATGTGAAGAACATAACGTCAACCTTTTTTTCGGCCATCAGCTTGTCCAGTATTTCAAATCTGTTGTCTACGGTGTTATCCAAATACCACTCAAGCTCTTTTTTGCTGCGCGAATTCGCAATTAGCTTTTTCGCGCTATCGACGGCGCCGGAACGGCTGCGCATAAAGCGCACTTTTATGAAATCGCGCGAAAGCGTGTATACATACCTCAAGGGCATGTAGGTTTCTTCTGCGATCGTGATATTGAAGCGCTTTTCAAACTGACTATACAGCGACATCGATAAGTCCTGCGGAATGAGCATATCCTTGTCGTCCCCGGCGACGTATTCGATCGCGCTGTCCAAATCGGGATAAAAGCCGTCGCGATAATCGTCTCTGAAGAGAAAGTATGGTTTGAAATAAACGCGTTCGTCAACCTCGGGCATCAGCCCCAATTTATTGATTTCCTCTATGTTCGCGCCGTCCGCGCATTTCGCGACGATATATGATTTTTCTCCCTTTTTGATGTAGATAGGCACATCCGTGCGGCTATCGTAGCAGATCGTAGCCTGTAAGAAACGGTTCTGCAAATATGGGGTTTTCTGCAGATCTACCCGCACCTCTAACATAGTTTTGCCTCCGTTCACTTTTTAATGGTTTTTAGAGCTTACGCAGCGCGGAGTCGAGCCGCTCCAAGCCGCGTTGAATATTTTCATAGGACGTCGTATAGGCCATACGCATGTAGCCTTCGCCGCCATCGCCGAAAGCGGAGCCATGAACCGCGGCTAAACCGGCTTCACGCAGGAAGAATTGAGCCGCCTCCTCCGAGGTCATTTTCAGCTCTTTTACATTGGCGAATACATAGAACGCGCCTTTGGGGCTTACGCAGCTTATCCGCGGCATGGAATTGATGGAATCCACCATTAGCTTGCGCCGCCTGTCGTATTCGTCGGTCATAATTTTTACGCTTTCCTGCGGACCGTTAAGCGCTTCTATCGCGCCGTATTGGGCAAAAGTTGTAGCGCACGACGCAGCGTATTGGTGTGTGCGCACCAAGGATTCAATAAGCGATTTTTCCGCGCAAATCCAGCCGATACGCCAGCCGGTCATCGAATACGCTTTCGATACGCCGTTGATCGTAACCGTGCGTTCGCGCATGCCGTCCATTGTGGCTATGCTGATATGCTTGCACCCGTCATAAATAAAGTGCTCGTAAATCTCGTCGGTAATAACGATGAAGTCATGTTTGACCGCCATTTGGGCAATAGCGCGCAGATCCTCTTCAAGCATTACGCCGCCCGTGGGATTGTTCGGGCTAACGAGTACGAGGGCCTTCGTTTTCGGCGTAATACACTTTTCAATATCCTCCGCCGTAACCGCGAAGTTTTTCTCCTCGCGCAGCAAAACGGGGACGATATTCGCGCCCAGCATCTTGGGAATGTAGGCGTAGTTCAGCCATATCGGCATAGGGATTATGACTTCGTCGCCAGGGTTTAGGAACGTCGTAAGCGCCGTAGATACGGCTTCCACGCATCCGAGTGTGACCATAATTTCGTTGTCGGGGCTGAAGTCCAGGCCATTATCGCGTTTCATTTTGTTCGCGATAGCAACTCTGAGCTCCTGCACGCCATAATTAGAGGCATAATGCACCATGCCCGCTTCCAGGGCGTCTTTGCATGCTTCTTTAATATTTTGCGGCGTATCGAAATCCGGCCGGCCCGTCGTCATATCGACGATATCTTTACCTTCCGCCTTTAGTTTGTTTGCCGCTTCCAGCATTTTGCGAGTACCTTGGAAGGGCAGTTCCTGTACGCGATCCGCTTCCCAGTGATTTGATTTTGCAATAGCCATTTTATAATCCTCCTAATGCTTTTTTATGTACGGCAACTAATATTTTTACTATAACAAGATAACAATGTCAGACATAAGCTCGCGGCTTTTTAACGCTCGGGATACGCCTCTTTAAAAAGCTCGACATTTTTCATCGCCGCATTGCCCAGCGTTGCTCCATCCGACATGACCATAACCAAGCTATAGCCGCGATCGTAAAGCTGTTTTGCCGCTTCAAAGCCGTTTGCAACGGTGGCTAGGAATTTATTGGAGGCGAGCACTTTTTCCTCAACAGGACGGATTACCGCCCGTACTTCCGGAGTATTCGGCTTGCAAAAGTAGCCCATCGAGCAGGCGAGATCCGTTGAACCGATAAAAATTCCATCTAGGCCGTCGACTTTAAGAATTTCGTCGATATTCTGCGCCGCTTCAGGCGTCTCAACCGCAACCATGACGACTATCTCATCGTTGGCGTGCTCCATATAATTCATACTGTTCATATTCCAGCCCGGAGCCCTTGGACTGGGCGCGACGCCGCGCACTCCCGCCCTCGGGTACTTGCAGCTTTTGACGGCTTGCTCCGCTTCCTCGGCGGTATTTACAAATGGTACAAGTATACCATACAGCCCGGCGTCCAGCATGCGCTTAATCATTACCATATCGTTCCACGGCGCTCTGGCGAACGGTACGGATGAAAAGCGTCCCATCGCGCGAAGTTGATCTATTAGGCTAAGAATATTATTAGGGCCATGCTCCATATCGATCATCAATATGTCGATACCCGCCTTTGCGAAAATCTCCGCTGCAAAAGGACTTGCCGTCTGCAACCATCCCCCCAGCATCTTCTTTTTCTCACGGAGCATGTGCTTCGCAGGATTATAAAACACCTCGTCTAGCTTTAACATTGTTGACTCTCTCCATCTTTATGATTGTTTTTAACACGGCTGTACAGTACTGAGGATGCCTTGTTCAGAATGACTAACTACGGATTGATTATAGCTAATCGACCATAAATGTCTATGAACTGGATTGATGAATATTTGCACTATATTATCATTTAGTTGATTTAACAAATACCTGGCGGAGCAAACAAGCTTATTATTTTCTGAAGAACAGAACCCCTAGCGTTCCCGGGCCGCAGTGGCTCGAAATCGTACAGCCCGCCTGAGTGACTATAATTTCTTCAAAACGCCCAAAGGGCTGTATTGTAAGGGTAGGTATTCGTACCGGAATTTACAGGCGGGAAAGCCATTTGCGGCACAGATGGACGGACGCCCGCAGGAGAGAAACGGCGAAACGGAACACCGAGCCGCGACCACCGAAAAAAATATTTCAAATCGGCGCGAAAAAGGTTCCGTTTTACCCCTGTTTTTTCTCCTATCAGTGAGGGGCTGTAATCAGATTACAGGGCAATCGGATTACACCCTCAGAACAAGGAAAGGAGCGCAGAAATCATTATCAGAGCCAGTATACCAAAGTTGCCCAAAATTGAAAAGGGGGATTGTCCAATGCAGAAGCAGAGAAGCGGCAAGGCTGATAACCGTCAAAATATGCCGTTGCGCCTAACCAAGCGGATTGGACAGACCACCTACAAGGTGAATGTCGATTTTAGCAAGTCGAGCAACGAGTCATGGAGATTATTACCATTTACACGGGTGTCTATTCAGACTCAATCGTGCGCGAGGAACAGCAAAGACAGCAGCCGCAGAAATCCCACGGCCTTGACCGCTAATCGCCGCCTGGCCTATCCCGCCAGTCAAGGGGCTTTCGCGGCGGTTATCCACAGCTTTGCGGGGCTACGCGCCCCGCACCCCCGACCTCTTACAAAGAACAGAGATTATCTTAAAAACGGAATGTGCCGCAAATAATCGGCAAAGGTATTTATGCTTGAATGGACTATCATTGAATGTGTAATACTTTTTGACTTCCAGACGATAAGCCCCAACAGCAGAGCGCACAGCGGATGCACAATCCAAAAGTTAATGCCTGTACCGATATAATAAATATGCCCCACCCAAAACAGCCCCGCTTGAATAAGGCATATCCATAAACTCTTTATTCCCTTGTCTTTCAGAAAGCCCCATAAAAAGCCACGAAATAAAGGCTCTTCCGAAATCGCCGCCGAAGATAACTGATAAAACCAAATATACGGAATATCAAATGCTTCAGCATTTTCGATAAACGGGAAACCTCTTATCGCGTGTATCGCTATTGGCATAACGGCACAAAGCAAGATAGTCAGAAAAGTATTAGCGATAATAATTTTGATGTTTGCTTTTTCAAAATGGAATCTGTATTTACCTTTGGTAAATAAAAGTACAGCAAATAAAACGCCAATACCAACACGCACCCATAAAGTAGGGTCATAGTCATTTCCCGCAAGGATAGCCCAAAATGGTGCAGTTAAAAACAACAAAAGCGCAATCGGAGTTATGTTGTATTGCGCTAAGTCATTTCTATTTTGGTATATGAGCAATCCCGTCAAAACATAAGTGCCACACAAATAGATAATAAACAAAATTTCTACCGGCACAATATTAGCCGCACTCAAATACAGAAGCGGGAAACGTAGCACTAACAACGCGATAAGCATAAACAGTAGTTTGTTAGGTTTTTTGATTACTCCCACCTACATATCACCTTTTATCAAAAATTGTGTTCTCTTATCGCCACAGACGAACTGGATAGCACTAAATCATTATACTACAGCCGACCGACCAAAACAACGCCATAACAACAAACAGCGCGGCGCACCCCCCGCCACGGCGCGAACGTAACACCGCCATGTTGACATTTAGCACGTTTTGGCAGTCTGCAAACCGCTTGTTTGCGGGCTTTTTTTTGCGGCTAAAACTGCGTTTTGGGGTGTGGCAAGGGTTTTACCCTACCTACCCCGAAAACGGCTTATAGCCGCTAATAGGGCGTTATTTGCATCTCTTTTTCCTGTCTGAAAAAAGTTTCTCTTGACAAAAGCCCTAATGGCTTGTACTTGGGCCTTTGCCTCGGAAACGATGGAGGGATCTTGAACAGTATGCGTTATAAAGATACGCGAATAATCCAAATTCGCGTTGCCGGCAAGCTTATCTTGTATATATTCGCTTAGACAGCGCGAAAGCTTGCCTCTATATTTCTTGCCGACGCCCATTTTGCCGCTCTTTACTTCTATGCAAGGCTTGAGC
Organism: Christensenella sp. UBA941; assembly: GCA_002293365.1. GTDB lineage: Bacteria > Bacillota > Clostridia > Christensenellales > UBA941 > UBA941. The sequence goes on from DBDD01000125.1 coordinate 7,863, forward strand.
TTTAAAACGTTTGCGCCGAGCTGCGCGAGCGCGGAACAGCGCCCGCCTTTGCGGAGATAGTCGAGCGTATCGACGACGAAGCTAACGTCCAAGCGCAAGGACGCGTCGCGCAGCCTATCGGCGATTTCCGCAGCCGAAAGGCCGGCTTGGGCGAGCTCTGCGGCCATGAGTACCAAGAGCCCCGTACCTGTAGAGAGGTTGTTTGAATCCACGACGCAAACGCCTTCGACTTCCTTCGCGGCGAGAACCGCGTTCTGGTGCGATGCGGAAAGGTGCGAGCTGATATTTATATGGACGACGGAGAATCCTTTTTTTATGTAGCCAGAAAAACGCTCGGCATAATCGAGCATAGGCACGGCCGCCGTTTTAGGCAGCGTACCCGTCTGTTCGACAAAGCTGAAAACGTCTTTTTGAGTTACCTCCACGCCGTCGCGCCCGGTTGTTTCGTTTAATGTTATGTAGAGCGGAATGGGGTCGATATCGTACTTTTCGTACAGTTCAGCCGTAAGATCGGCTGTCGAATCGCAAGTGATCTTGACGCTTGACATGGAACGCTCCTATGAGGAATTATGTATAAATATATTTTACATAGTTTTGATTTTTTTACAAGGTTTCCTGGTTTCAATTTAGCGCCTAATTAAACACGACGTCGGGAAATATCTGCTCCACAATATTTAAGGGCTGATTGGCTTCATAGAAAGCACGCAGCTCGTCCGGCGAATGGCTGCGCACGATCACAAGCGTTTCGGGCTTTGTTTTGCGATATTCAAGATATTCGTTTAGGCCTCCCTTTATATGGGACATGCCCGCAAACTTGGAGTACAGCAGCAAGCTTTGGGGCATCGAAATTTCGCCCCCGTTCGCGTCGATCATATAAAACTCTTTATAAGCGCCGCTTGGCAGGCTGCTAAAGATATTGGCCGCGCTGGTATGCTCGTTCATGGAGTCTATACGGGTGTAGTCAAACGGCGGCGTAATAATTCCTATGAAAATTAGCGCCGCGCACAACACCCCCAGCGGGACGGCGAGCCTATTCTTTTTATCCTTAAAGCCGCACGCGAACGTTTGAAGCGCCCACGCCGGCAGGAACGCGAAACCTATCAGGCTCGGAAACACATACCAGCCTAGCTTTGTTGTCGCGGCAGTAAAAACAATAATCGGAATCACAGCCATCAAACCGAAAACTGTCAGAAGTACCCGATTGCCTGCGGAGCACTTTTCCGGGACTGCCGAAGACTCTACCTTTATGTTGCCGCGCGCTTGAATACCCGAATAAATAAGCGCGCAAAGCGTACTCGCCACGACGCCCCAAAACAGCGGCGCTCCCATATAATAATGCAGCGCGCCAAAATAGTAGCCGAAGCCGCCGGAATGGCCTTCGACGACGGTAGTCACTCGGTTCAAAACATCCAATTCAAAAAGATAGCGAAAGAACGTCGTTCCGTCGTACGAATAGCGCAGAATCGCCCAAGCGAGCGCTGGGAGCGCCATTGGCATCAGCAGATAAAGTAGAATTTCTTTGGTGCGAAAAAATCCGGCTTTGCGCAGTAGAATCATGCTTAGCGCTACGACCAAAAGCAGCGGGAAAACGTGCATGGACTTGCTAAGAAAAGCAAGGGATACAAATAAACCTGCGCCGATCAAATGCTTTGGAGACTTTAAATAAGCCATAGCGAGGAACATACACGTAAAAAAACAGCATAAAAAGAACAGCGCGTCCGGGTCTCCCGTCCTAAATAAATGAAAGAAACGCATCCCGTAACACGCAAATATCGCGCCGCAGCATATCGACGCCCAAGAACCGCAATATTTATTCAAAAACAGCATGGCGCTCAATGCTATTATTGGCAGGCACAGCGCCGAAAAGAAACGCATCCCGATCAGATTGTAGCCAAAAATCCGGAACGAAAGCGCCATAAACCACGAGCTAATCGGAGGCTTTACGTTATAATAATCGGCCTCGCCGTCGTACGTATTGACGATAAAGTTCTCGTTTTCGAGCATTTCTATCGCGTTTACGCCATGCCTTGCCTCGTCCCAATCGCTTATTAGATCGTTATCGAGCCCCCAAAACGCGTTATAAACCGCGAATATTAAGACTAGCGCAAAGCAAGCCCAATACAATGCCGGTTTTCTTTTCGGCTTGATACTTTTCTTGCTTTCAGCCGCAAGGTTGGCAGTCGAGCCTCGGGGGATCTTGATACTTGGCATGGAACGCTCCTATGGGGAATGATATAGTATGAATTATATTACATAATAGCTTTATTGTTTTCAAGAACAGCCGCAAAAATATTCATTAATACAATATATATTCTAATACCATAGGGGCGATTCCTGAATCGCGCGCGACCAATATTGTTGGGGCCGGCGCCCTCGTCGGACCGAAACCCAAAATTCCGACATCCATTGTTCACGTACCCCCTACATTATATGGAAATACAACCTTCGATAAACAACGCCACTATATGCGCGCTTTTATACCGTTCACACTCTGTTAATAATTGGCGGTGCGCTATTTTGCGCCAATTCGGGGCACAATACCCGCTGTAACGGCGTCTAAGCAAAAGCTGGCAAGAAATAACCTTTTAGACGCAAAAATGGTGTGATATACTATAATTCGGCAAAATTCGGAATGTGGAGGATTCATTGGCAAAGCGCGTTAAACGCATCAAAGCGGGGTCGGCGGCCGGGTTCATTCTGCCCAGCCTACTTGGCGTCGCGTTGTTTTTCCTTGTGCCTTTTATCGGCGTTTTCTATTACGCCTTTGTGGACAGCCCCGTTAACGGGCGTTTCGCGGGCTTTGCGAACTTCACGTCGCTCTTCCAAAACCGTGCTTTTTTAAACGCCGCGAGCAATACGCTCCTATTTTCGGCGGTATCCGTGCCGTTGGTTATGGTGCTGTCGCTGGCTTTAGCCCTATTGCTAAATACGCGTATCTACGCCCGCTCGTTTTTGCGCGCCGCGTTCCTATCGCCGATGGTCATTCCCGTCGCAAGCGTGGTCTTAATGTGGGTAATTCTCTTCAACTTTACCGGCTCGCTGAACGTCATGCTCCACTCGTTCGGATACGCGCCGATAGACTGGATGAAGTCCGAATGGGCGCGCTTCGTAATAATTTTAGTATTTACATGGAAAAACGCGGGCTACAATATGGTTATATTCCTCGCGGCGCTACAGGGCGTCCCGAAGGAGCTCTATGAGGCAGCGCGCGTGGACGGCATTTCATGGCACAGGCAGTTCGGGCGTATAACGCTGCCGTATTTGCTGCCTACGGGGTTCTTTATCCTTATAATGTCGCTGATCAATTCTTTCAAGGTTTTTCGGGAAACATACCTCGTAACGGGCGATTACCCGCACGAAAGCGTGTACATGCTCCAGCACTATATGAACAACATGTTCAAACAGCTGGACTACCAAAAGCTTTCCGCCGCCGCTATCGTCATGGCAATCGTCATCGCCCTGATAGTATTCGTGCTGCTGCGCGTGGAAAGGCGGGCCAGCGCATGAACCGTGCCGAGGGAACCGCGCCGCGCGATAGCGGCGTACCTGTAAGAGAGAAAATCCAGGTAGCGTTACATAAGCTGCTCGGCGGTATAGACAACGTCCGCCGCTTACTGGTTACGCTTTTGATCGGTATTTTGGCCATCGCGTTCTTGTTCCCCGTGCTGTTTACGATCGTAAACGCGTTCATGGAACAGGAGGAAATCGTAGAGAATTACGGCATGATCCTTGAGCAGATCAGCCCGGGCTTCAACTACGGCTACAGCGAAGACGACGGCTCCGGGCGCACGTATTCCGACGAGGCGAATTTAAAGCTGATTCCAGACAACGTGACGCTGTCGCAGTTCTATACTGTGCTTATGAAGAGCCCGGATTATCTGCTTAAGTTTTGGAACAGCGTCCTGATAGCGGGGCTTATCGTCCTCGGGCAGGTCGTTATCGGGGCTTTAGCCGCATACGCGTTTGCGAAGGTGCGCTCGAAGTGGGTGGACGTACTCTTCTACCTGTATATCGTCATGATGCTGATGCCGTTTCAGGTTACGCTCGTGCCGAACTACCTAATGGCCGACTGGCTTGGTATTTTAAATACCTACGCGGCGATCATTTTGCCTGGCGCGTTTTCCACCTTCGGCGTGTTCCTCTTGCGCCAGTTCATGATGCAGGTGCCGGACGCCTATATCGAGGCCGCCCGCCTCGACGCCGCTGGCGAATTGAAGATATTCCGCAAGATCGTTTTGCCGATGTGCAAGCCCGGCCTC
>DBDD01000116.1:0-6296 GCA_002293365.1 Christensenella sp. UBA941
GCCGCTTCACGAGCATACCGTCGGTCGCGAGCAGCTTTAGGCATTCATCCTCGCTCATAACCGGAAGCTTGTCTTTGAGGTTCAGGGATTTGTAGAGCAGCCCGCTCGTGTTGAAGAAGCGCTTTATATTCAGCCCGCTCATATCGAGCCACGCTTTCAGCTCGTCGTAGGTCGGATTGTTTTGTTTGATATCGCGCAACTCATACTTAGCGCCGATACCATCGAGGTAGGCCTGCGCCTTTTTGCAGGTCGAACATTTCGGATAGCAGATGAAGGTCACTGTTCATTCCTCCTGTTGGTGATCGATGTTTCCGAATATGATACTATTATCGGCTGCCATACGCGAACCGGCGCAGCTTTTTCTCGTCGGCGTTCTCGTTCAGCTTCAACACGCGCTCGCGGATAACGAAATATGCGCCTGCTTCACTCAACGTCGCGGCGCGGGCGAATACGTCCGTATGCTCCCAGAACCGTTCCGTCGTACAGAAGTTCGTCGTTTCCCAGCCATATTCCTCGCCCCGTGCGTTTCGGCGGCGGCTTGTCCCGCAAATTGTGAGATACAGGCGCATTTGGAGCTCGGTCAGCGCGGAATCGAATTTGCTTTTTTCATTGCGCCCGAATCCGCCCAGCGATTTCAGCTCATGGAGCGGCAGCTCGTCATATTCTCTCATCACATCGTATATGCACTTGGCGTGGCGGCTGATCAAGCCGTCCGCGTATTCGGCGTCCAGCTCGCGCCCTGCCCGCCGCAGCGCTAGGAAATACGGATAGAATTCCCGCGTGATGTAGCCGGATTTATTGAAAAAGCACTTGGCGTAGGCGATGTCGCGGCGCTCGTTCAAAACGCGGATGCGCCACTCCCACGGATCGGTTTCTGGGTCGCCGGTATGCCAAATAATCGGCGAGCCGGGCGGCACGTTGAGCCAATCGTAATCGACGATAGCATAGACGCCCTCGTCGTTGCCGCCTCCTAGAGAAAACCCGGATTCGAGCAGTATGCGCACGAAGTCGCTGAAGTTGGTAAGCTTATATTGTTTATGAACAGTATCTATTCTTACATCCGGCAAATTGCCGCGCGCATACTCAAGAGCCTCATTTGCTCCACGCATAATGCTTTCAAACACATTGCTCATGTTCTACCTGCTTTCCTGATGGGTCGGTTCTGGTATGCTTATCAATTGCTATTATAAAGGAATTCCTTGCAGGCGTATACTCTTAACTGCTTTGATATCTCGCTATTCCGTTCGCCTCTCGGATACGACTCCGCAGTAGAGGTATTAACCATTATAAATCCTTGCATAAGCGCGACGAAAAGACGGCGTCGTGTGCGTCGGTGCTCACTGAACTCAATACGCTTAGCGAAATTCTGCTCTCCGGCGCATCGAAATGGTTCGACGGCGTATCGCGCGAAACCGCCGGAACGCTGCTTACCGGCGCGCTTAAACGCACGAAAGCGGAGGTAGCGGAGCTCGCCACGCGAATAGCCGCCGATGAGACCGCTTTATCTAAGCTTATCGCCGATACGGAGTTCTCGACTGCCCGAAAAGAGAAGTTGGCCCCGAAAAGCGCCGCGTTAAAAGTCGAAATAGCTACGCAAGCCGAAAGGTTGTTGAAGGATTTAAGCGCGTTTATTCCCGAATCCATTTGGGAAACGGCGGGAGCGACATTGAAAGAACTGCTTTTGGATACAAGACGTTGTTATACCGAGTTGACAGAGCAGAAGAATAAAGACGAAAAAGCCCTTATTAACCTGAAACAGAACTTCGACGCCTTCACGAAGGCACAGGCTGGCTGCGAGTCGAAGCTCGCGTCCGCCAGTACGCTTGTAGTTGAGCGTGAAGCCCGTAGGGAAGCGCAAAAAGCTCTAGCTGACGCTGCCAACGATTCTTTCTTGGAAGCTCTGGCGGAAAGCGGATTTGCCAACGCGGAGACTTACTCCGCCGCACTTGTCACAGAAACGGAATTGGCCGCTTTGACAAAGACCATTGCCGACTATGAGGAAAACGGCAAGGCACTCCGCCGCGATATAGAGAGGCTGGAATCGGAAACAAAGGATAAGCAGGAACCCGACTTAACGAAGCTAAACGCCGAAGCCGCAGTTATAAAAGAGAATACGGATCACACTCGTAACCGACGCGATGAAGCGAAAATAAGGCTCGACAGTACAGCCCGAATGTTGAAGGAATTGAAAGTATCGGCGGCGGTGCTCGTTAGAACTGAGAAGGAATGTGCCGCGCTAAAGAGCCTCTCCGATACGGCAAACGGTAAGCTCGACTTCGAGACCTACGCGCAGATGGCGTACTTTGAGCATGTGCTTCGCGCCGCAAATCTCCGGCTAAAGGTCATGAGCCTGAACAGATATACGCTCCTGCGCCGCGACCAAGGCGACGATGGCCGTAAGCGTACCGGGCTTGAAATCGAGGTCTATGATAGCAATACTGGCCGCAGCCGCAGTGCAAACAGCCTGTCCGGCGGCGAATCGTTTATGGCGTCGCTTTCGCTCGCGCTCGGCTTGTCCGATGTTGTGCAGCAAACCGCTGGCGGAATACACCTCGACGCGATGTTCATCGACGAGGGATTCGGCTCGCTTGACGCGGAGGTTTTGGAGTTATCTGTGCGAACACTCTCGGATATGGCTGGCGGAAACCGGATTATCGGTATTATTTCACACGTTGCTGAGCTTCGCGAGCGCATCGACAAGCAGGTACGGGTGGATAAAACCACAAGAGGGAGCAGGATTAGTTTGGTTGTGTAATTAGACTAATGTTAGACTAATGTGCTTGTTTAAGGATTGCCGACTTAAAGAGAAAGTGATAGGATTATGGATGTTTATTACAGTTGGACATTGGTGTCTTAGCAAGCGAGAAAAATACTGGGGGTAATCATTTGGGCAAAGACGAATACCCAATCGAACGTGATCTGGACGGAATTTTCTTTCGTGTGATGCGTGGAGGACAATCCGTTGCCCGTTGCTTTACTGATTTGAATAATGACGAGCAGACAAGCGTTTTGGCAAAATACGATAAGGATTCCTTGGTTCGTTTTTGCATGATTCTCGCGACAGCTTTGCGGGGAATTGGCGACCAGCTTGATATAAAATGCAAAGACGAATGATAATATAAATCAATTTGAGGGACACATTTATATTTCTTTAAGAGGCAATAAGGATAGTTTAGAGGCAAGGCCAGAAAGGGGAAGATATGGGAGACGCAGGCATGACGGACAAGCAGTTTAAGAGCTATTTGAGGTTGTCGTTGATGCTCTTTAAAGAAATAGCGGCAGACATTGAATCCGGCGACATGGAGAGCGCGAAAAAGCGCCTATACAGCTTAATTGAGAACACGCAGAAAAGCATAGAAGGATGATCGGTGCTGCCGAAAGAATGAAACCGTCCCTACTCAAAGAAAGGCATTGATTAACATGACCAATATTCGCCCAAGCGTTGATTTGTTTAACCGGCTGACTGGAAAACAAGAACTCTATAGGTTGCTCGACGAAGGTTTAGAAGCCATGCACAACGGCGACACCATACCTTACAAAACCTTCATGGAGAGCGTAAAGAAGCGCCAAAGTGCGTTGACTAATAATGTCCAGAAGGGCATTGAGGGTTGATCGTAATGGAGGCAGCTCACACGAAAGGACTGACAATCATAGGTAAAGCCTTTAAAGCACTATTAAGGGCTGGGCTGATTGAAGATTTTGAAGAAATTGTAGATTACATGGCTACCGATAATAATGAAACAATGGACGAACAACAATAGGCTGAATCCATGGGAAGGGCTACTGCGATGCTCTGAATCAGACTTAGCCCGATTCTGGATTGACCGTCGCACTCCATCCGCCGCATCGATCTGCGCCTCTTCTCCGAACGAGCTATCCGTAATGATTACGTATTTGATCTCGACTGCGCGCGTATATACGTAATGATGACGGATTTGAAGGTTTATGCGGTTTGCTTATACGTAATCATTACGTATATAGGGCTTCCGTGTGGCACGCTTATACGTAATCATTACGTATATAGGGCTTCCGTGTGGCACGTTTATACGTAATCATTACGTATATGAGACTCTAAAGCGGCGCTGTTATACGTAGTCATTACGTATATAGGAATTTCAGCACGACGCAATACGTAATGATTACGGATTACACGTCTCGGTCTGAATAGCTCAAAGATGAAATAGTAGCAGAGTCTATTCCCGCAATACAGCCTGCATCATTGCCCTTTGATCTCTCGTCGCGCCGCCGCAATCTCGGCGTTGATTTCGTCCAGCGTCATTTCGGAAACTCCATTGGCGGCTGATTGGGTTTGCATGGCCGCCAGCGCATTTCTAGCTCGTGCGAATAATAATTGCCTCTCATGCGCCGTTTTTGTCATGATATTTCCCTCGGCGTCCAACCAAGAATCCCTGCGGCCAAGCAGATAATCGACGCTAACATCGTAATGGTCGGCAAGTTTACAAGCGTTTGAGGCCGTCGGATCAACTTCTCCCGCCTCGTAGCGCCTGTAATTACGCTCGGCGATAGAAAGCAAGTCGGCTATTTGTTTCTGCGTCTCGCCTGTTCCGGCGCGTAGCTCGCGTAATCTGTCCGCAAATGTTGGCATATGTTACTCCTGCTTGTGTAAATAAATGGATGTTTACAGGATGCCCATCATCCTGTACAATGATGCGGCAGGATGGAAATCATCCTATCAGCGGGGCGAGGTTCGTCCTACAAAAGCGTATCACACAAAAATTCCAAACACAAGAATTTATTTACATGGAGGAAACACAATGGCAAAACGTAAGAAACCCGCGAAACTCGTTGATTTTAAAAAACGCACAGAACCGGACAACGCTTTAATCCAAATGGAGGAATATGATCCCGACCTCGAAATCGACGACGAAGAAAATCTCAAGGAACTCATGGCATTAGGGTTCACCCTTATGCCTGAAACCGCCATGCAGGATAGCCGGTTGCATTATAAAGCTAAAGCCCTCTATTCCCATTTACTCTACGACTTTAATGAGGAAGGCGCTTACCCGAACTCGGCGGAAGTCATGGACTTTTGCGACTTAACTCGCGATAAATATTTCGAGTATCTCAGCCAGCTGGTGGAATTAGGCTACATTAAGGCTCAGCCCGTTATCAAGTACGAGGGTCAGGAGTACAAGGTTTACGCGATCAATCGCTTTACAGGAGAGGAAGTCTAGTTAATCTTTGCGGCTGATCCGTATCGCGTGTGGATTGTCAGAATAATCCCTTGGCGCTTGTTCGACTTGTGCCAAGGGTTTTTCTATTTGTACCTCGGCTTTCTGTACAAACAAATTAGATATTCGTGTTTATTTGCGCGATAATTCACGATTATTCGCTTGATATTTACGCGAACAAGGAGTATGCTTTGCTTATAAAGCCACAGGAGATGCACTGCATGGAACGTAAAATCTCNNCTGGAATGGAAGAACAGCGCCTACCGAAAACCTCTGATCTTGCAAGGCGCGCGGCAGACGGGCAAGACCTATTCCATCTTGGCCTTCGGGCGCGAGCAGTACGCCAACGTCGCTTATTTTAACTTTGAAACGAACCCCGGCTTGAAAAAGACCTTTGATGAGAGCATCGAACCGTCCTATCTGATTCCTATTTTGTCCCGTATCAGCGGGCAGACTATTATACCGGAAAAGACCCTGATCGTTTTTGACGAGGTACAGCTATGCGAACGCGCGCTTACTTCGCTGAAATACTTCTGCGAAAGCGCACCGCAGTATCATATCATCGTCGCAGGCAGCTTGTTGGGTGTGGCCGTCAACCGCGAGGCGTTTTCCTTCCCTGCCGGCAAAGTGGACATTAAGACTATGCACCCGATGGATATGGAAGAATTCCTGTTGGCGTGCGGTGAACATGGCTTGATAGCTCAAATCCGTGAGTGCTTCAATGCCGATACGCCGATGCCTGCCGCCCTGCATGACGCGGCACTGGCATTTTATCGCCAATATCTCGTTTTGGGCGGTATGCCGGAATGCGTGGAAAAATACATCGCCACAAGGGATTTAATTCTGCTGCGGCACACGCAGGCGGTCATATTGGAAAGTTATCTGAACGATATGAGCAAATACAATAAAGATAACGAGATTAAGAAAACGCGGCTTGCGTATGACAACATTACCGTCCAGCTCTCAAAGAAAAACACGCGCTTTCAGTACAAGCTCATTAAATCCGGGGCGAGAGCGTCCGAGTTTGAAAACGCGATTGAATGGCTGTCGCTCTGTGGTATCGTTACCCGTATCCACCGTGTAGAGCATCCGACAAAGCCGCTT
>DBDD01000116.1:6359-8494 GCA_002293365.1 Christensenella sp. UBA941
TTGGATGATTTCAAGGGCGGTATGACGGAAAACTATGTCTGCAACCAGCTTAGTTGCAAACGGGTACGCATGCTATTATTGGATGAGCGAGCGCGGCGCGGAGGTGGATTTCGTCATACAGCGCGAGGGCAAGCCGATTCCCATTGAGGTTAAATCCGCCGAGAATACGAAGGCAAAGAGCCTGACGGTATACATGGGAACCTATCAGCCCGCCTACGCAATGAAGCTGTCCACAAAGAATTTTGGGTTCGTGGATTGTAAAAAGACCGTTCCGCTATATGCGGCTTTTTGCCTTTAGGGATTTGTTTAGTATGAAAACCAGATATATCCTCTTGAGGATATTGCGGCAAAGGGGAGCAAAATCCTATGCTCAAACACTTTTCTCCAAGGGGCTTGTTCCATTCCTAAAATCACTCTGCAAACGATACGAGCCGTCTCCCCATGTCAAAGGCTTTTTTGCTGTAAGCCGCAAATTGTTCTTCGTTTCGCCGCTGTAGTACAGCTGCTTCGTCTGGCGAACCTGCGAATTTGGAGTAGTCACCGTAGACATTTGCATCCGTGACAATCAGGGATTCGGCTGAACCAAACAACTGTCCCAGCATCATCTCGGTGAGTTCAAAGTGCCGATTCATGCCATACTCTTTGATAGTATTCTCGTCCGTGCCTATCGTCAGTATAAGCCCGACCTTGATTTTCTTCGGGAACAGCGATGCTCCCTGTTCACTGTAGTTTAGATACGGATAGGCAGCCCGCTCATAGAAAGACCTCATCTCGCCGGTCATGGAGGTAAAGTAGATTGGCGAACCCAAAAGCAAAGCGTCAGTCTGTCGTATCTTTTCCAGTATCGGGGTCAATTCATCACGCACAGCGCATTGACCGAAGCTCTTGCCATCCTTTTGCTTACAGGCCAAACAGCTTGTGCAACCCTTAAAGGTAACGTCATAAAGGTGGATAAGTTCGGTTTCCGCTCCCTGTATCGCCGCGCCGTTAAGCGCGTTCTCAAGTATGGTTGCCGTATTTCTGTTTTTTCTCGGACTACCGTTTATCGCTAATATTTTCATTTCGCCACCTCAAAGCTTTCGTAGACTACCGTTTCAGCCAACGGCTTTCTCCTTTTGGCGGTTGCTGACTGTGCAACATGTTCATCGGCGGGATACCCTATCAGCAGTACATTGACAGGCTCATAATTTTCGGGGATATTAAATTCGGAACGTAGGTTTTCCGGGTTAAAAGCCCCCATCCATATGCTCCCAAGCCCTAAATCGGCGGCGGCAAGCATCATATGATCTGTAACAATCGTCGCGTCCACATCCCCATAGTCCTTGCCGTCCGACAGGCGTTTCCACACAGCATCATGATTTACGCAGATAACAAGGGCTACCGGAGCTTCGTACATGTACGGATTTCCTTTTCTCAGCTTTTCAATCCCTGACGGTGTTTTTAGCACTAGCACTTTATACGGCTGATAGTTGCAGGCCGTTGGAGCGAGCCGCCCCGCTTCAAAAATCATTTCCAGCTTATCAGGTTCGACTTCTTGGCGTGAGTAACGCCTTACAGAATATCGCGCTTTTGCCATTTCAAGAAACTTCATAGTGACCTCCTCTTGTATTAGCGAATGACTTATGGTAGTATTTTAGCAGTTGCACACTACAATACAAGTACGATTATATTTCGTTGATAGTATCTTATTACATACTTATTGAGGGTTTATGGCCGAGAAAGAGGTTTGCCCCGTTGAGACAGCGCAGCATGTTTTAAGCGGAAAATGGAAGGTGATGATTCTATATCTGCTCTCTGTAAAACCAAGACGTTTTGGAGAGCTTCAACGGGAGCTGCATAATATTACCCAAAGCACGCTCACAACCCAGCTTCGAGAGCTTGAAAGCGTGGGCATGGTTAATCGAAAGGTTTTTGCTGAAATCCCGCCACACGTAGAATATTCGCTAACGCCGATTGGCATGGACTTCAAACCCGTACTATACGACATTTGGGTATGGGGCGAAAAATATCAGAAAGAGATGGCGAAGCGATCCTAAATCCTTCTCATTCTCCGAGACAGGAGCGCGGGTACCTAGAAATAGCATATCATACTGAACACTCCTGTCGGCGTCCGGCTGATGCGGCTCTAGCTTTTT
>DBDD01000116.1:8661-10445 GCA_002293365.1 Christensenella sp. UBA941
TCCCATTTGGAAACGGCTTGTTCGGTGATGCCCATTTGCTGCGCAAGCTGGCGCTGGGTAAGGTTCTTTTCCAAGCGCAGTTCACGTATCAATGACCCCACTCGAATGTTATTCACTTTGCTCACCTCCCGATTCCATGATAGAGATACTTGATAAGAAGTACAATAAACGCTCCGTTTAGTTCGCCCTCTCGCCCTAAAGGCGTATTGCAGCCATTTTGATCCCTTATTTAATTCGTTTGACCGAAAAAACATAATGTGGCATATCCATGCCGTAATAGTGCTTTGTATAAGTCCTGCATACGGTCATACCGATACGTTTGGCGACATTCTGGGAAGCGATATTTGTATCTCTGATGAGGGAGAAGACTTCATCCGCGCCCAACTGATAAAAGGCGTAATCGCGGCAAGCTAGAGCCGCTTCGGTCGCATATCCTTTATGCCAATACTGTTTCTGAAAGATATATCCTATTTCGAGGACTTCATCTTCCTCGCAAGGCTGCATGGATAGCCCGCACTGGCCAATTAGTTCTCCGCTCTGTTTTAGAATTACCGCCCATACGCCAAAACCGTTCTCACTATATCGCTGGAATTGTTTGTTGATCCCCTCTTGAACCTCATCGTCGCCGTATGCGTGTTCATAGGCATACATAACCTCAGCGTCTTGTAAATGGCGGCATAGCAAAGGAAAGTCGGCTTGGGTCATTTCTCTTAGAAATAATCTGTCGGTTTCCATTATCATCCGCACAGCCTCCGTTCTAAAGTGAAATTACGTTCGCTTCATCGCCCCAATATGCTCTGGTGCTCTCATTCTTTCGACCAGCTTTGCAGTTCGATGATATTTCCCTCGATATCTGTCGCGTATACGAATGCGGCCTTTCGTCCATCTTCGTATTCCGCGCGAACGACCTCACCGATTTGCCCGCCGCCCGCAGCAAGGATCGACGCCAGAACCGTTTCAACATCGTCCACTTCAAACGCCATATGCGCGATGCCGCAGTGATTGATCGGCGAAGGATCGCTTATTTGCATTTGATCGTATGAAAATATTTCAAGCGTAGGACGGTTTTCATCATATCCCGGCAAGCATAGGTGTTCGCCCACGATATGCGCGCCCGGGACGCCTGTCAGTCTATCGAGCCATTCGCCGCTCAAATTCAGCTTTTCGCCTATGCTCTTGCATTTCAAAACTGATTTATAAAAACAGATCAGTTTTGCGCTGTCTTTCGCGATTATATTTGTGTGTACGTACCTGAACATTGGCTTAGTTCCTCCCTAGACGCTGGGTAGCGATATCTTGAAAAAAACCGATATTATCGATACACTCATTGTATACCTACAGGAGTATGCGTCAAGAACAAACTGGCATTTGCCTATTGATTGAGATGTCGAATAACCGTTCATTTTAAAAGACTATCTGGCTACTAATGCCAGCATAATTTTAGATATCGCGTCACATCTGCGTCACACTTTTCGGAAAAACATATATTTCTGATCTTTTCAGGCATTTGGTCAGCCAAGGTCGAAATCACCGATAAACCCTTATATTTAGGGCGTTTATGCATCATTTGACGACATAGTATATACTTAGAAAAATGACGGCAGGTCAGATTCAGGTTCTAGTGAGCAGTACGCTTGTGCAGGTTCAAGTCCTGTTTCTCGCACCATCAGTGCCATAGTCAAACCTGCACTAAAAAAATTAGTGCAGGTTTTGGCTTTTTTGGTCTTTTTCTTGAATATTTCGGGGTTGAGCAGAGCGTCGAAGGGTTCGGCGTACTCCGCGTC
>DBDD01000116.1:10505-10687 GCA_002293365.1 Christensenella sp. UBA941
TCCTCCAGCAAGGTGAGCGCGTCGTCTAGGTTCGCAAGGGTCTGCGTATGCTCGTCCTGATGAGCCTCGATCTGAGCGTTGATATTCTTGAGAGAACTGCTGATCCGCTCTTGCTCCTCTTTGAGCAGTTCTAGGGGAACAGCATCGGCATAATGCGCTTGTAGGAGCTTGCGCTGCTCCCG
>DBDD01000178.1 GCA_002293365.1 Christensenella sp. UBA941
GCCGATTCTCATAAATTTCTTCATACGAAAGCCTCCTAAATATGCAATTTCTGTAGGGACGCCATATATGGCGTCCGTGACCCCGATATTTCTCTCACACAATCCAAATCAGCCCCGCCCCGTCGAACCGCCAGCCGCTATCCGTACGTTCGAGCATAGCCCTGTAGCCGTTATGGCCCTGGTCGGCGCACGAACGCGAAACGTCCACGAGGAAGCGCGTTTCGCTGACTTTTATGACTTCGCCGATAGAAAGCCGCGTGCCGCCCCATCCGTACAAGTTATGCAACGATAGTTCCGCCGTACCGTCCCAATTGTAGTCGTAGTCCTCCAGCATGCCTATGACGATGCCGTCGAAGCTCTCGCGCAGCCATGGCCGGATTTCGGCCATCGCCGTCTCCGAGCAGCCCGGAAAGCGTTCAGGCAGGACGATGTAGCCGGGGATTGCCGAGCTGTCTTTTAGCATCGTTTAAAGCGCCGCGAGCTCCTTTGCCCTTGGCTCATAAGCCGTGAAATCGCTCGCCGCCAGCGCTGCGGGCATAGACACAGTTAATAATACGATTACCAGCAAGCAAACAAGCTTTTTCATCGCACGCCCTCCAAGCTTTACGTATGGTGATGTCACATATTAACATGAAGTGCGATATCGTAGAATTAATGATGTGTTTATTTAAAATTTGTTTACTTTATCTATTATAAATAAACGGCAGCAAGCTCCAAAACCAGTCCGCAATTACCGGCGGTATTAGAAAAAGCGACAGCCACGCAGCACAAAAGTAAAACTTGCGCTCGTGCCTCCAATGGGCCGCGCCGTCTATTGCGCAAACGGAAATCTTCGGGAACAGGCGCTTAATAAGCGCGAACAAAAGGCAGCCGATAACGGTTCCCGCCGTGTTCGTCAAAAAATCGTCTATATCCGTGGCGCGTAAAGTGAAAAGCTGGCCCAGCTCGATGATAAGCGAAAACAACGCCCCGTAAAGAATCGTATACCGCATTTTCGCGAACTTCGTCCACAGCAATGGCAGCATGAAGCCAACCGGCACGAACAACAATACGTTAAGGTAATATTGCAGATAGGCGCTGTGATAAAACGGGATTAAATTGACAGCCGCGTCGAATTGCAAATAATACAGGTTCGGCACGCCCGTTGCGGCGAATGCGGCCACGAGCAGCAGACTGAAGAAATACGTACCGGCTACATGCGCTTTGGGTGTATGGATGCCAAGCTTTCGATCCTTCTTGCGCATGAGCCAGTGAAACAGCGCCATAAGCGGCGCGACCGGCAGGAAGCCCGCAACTCCGTCGATAAATATCGCCATTATTTGAAACATAGGGATTTACATCCTTTATTATCATATGTATCTCTTTGCGCCCCTTCGGCCGTAAAGCTCTAAGTTCTAAGTTCTAAGCTCTAGCCAGCGCAACCAGCAGCACCGCAATATCCGCCGGCGAAACGCCGGGAATCCTTTGCGCCTGGCCGACAGTTTCGGGGCGTTGCTTACCAAGCTTCATTCGCGCCTCGATGCGCAGGCCCGTCACAGCCTCGAAATCGAAATCCAGTGGAATCGCCGTATGCTCCGTCTTGGCGCGGCGGGCGATTTCGCGCCGGTTGCGGGCGATATACCCCTCGTAGCGCAATTCCGTTTCGACGAGCGACCGAACATCCTCCGGTAAATCCTCCAACCCGCCAAACTCCCGCAACCCCTCATACGAAACGCCTCTCTTTATTAGCGCCGCCAGCGAAACGCCCGTAATCGCCCTCGGTTCGCCATGCTTCTCCAGCAATGCGTTAAGCTCTTCGCTTGGCGGCAAGACGGTCGCGTTCAAACGCGCCAGCGTACGCGTTAGCGCGGCCTTGCGCGCCTCGCATCGCGCCATCCGTTCGGGCAATATAAGCCCCGTACGCGCGCTTAGCGGCGTCAGGCGTAGGTCTGCGTTATCCTGCCGTAGCATGAGGCGGTATTCCGCGCGGGATGTCATCATTCTGTACGGCTCGTCCGTACCCTTGGTAACGAGATCGTCTATCAGCACGCCGATATAGCCGTCCTCTCGCCCCAAAATTAGCGGCGCCTCGCCCTTTAGCTTCAAAGCCGCGTTTATGCCCGCGATTAGCCCTTGCGCGGCTGCCTCCTCATAGCCCGAAGTCCCGTTCAGCTGCCCCGCGAAATATAGCCCTTCATAGCGCTTGTGCTCCAAAGCGGCTGTGAGCTCTGTGGAATCGATGCAATCGTACTCTATGGCGTAGGCGCTGCGCGTGATCTCGGTATTTTCCAGCCCCGGCAGCGTTTTAAGCGCGGCCTCCTGCACGTCCTCCGGCAGGCTCGAGGAAAAGCCTTGCACGTACATTTCGCCGGTGGAAAGCCCCTCCGGCTCCAAAAAGATGCCGTGGCGCGGCTTATCGGCAAAGCGCATAACCTTGTCCTCTATGGAGGGGCAATAACGCGCGCCCGTGCCCTTTATAAACCCGCCGAACAGCGGCGAGCGGTGGATATTAGCGCGAATGATATCGTGCGTCCTCTCGTTTGTCCACGTCAAGTAACATGGCACTCTCGGGCGTGCGGACTGCCCGTCTGTCATGAACGAAAAAGGATGCGCGTTTTCGCCAGGCTGAAGCTCCATTTTATCAAAGCACACCGATTTAGCGTTCACGCGCGGCGGCGTACCCGTTTTAAAGCGACGCAGCTCAAGGCCAAGCTCCCTCAAAGCGTCCGAAAGCCCGTTTGCGGGGTAAAAGCCGCTCGGCCCGCTTTTTTGGCTCCAATCGCCGATTATTACGCGCGAATCGAGGTATACGCCCGCCGCGAGAACGACGGCGCGTGCTGAATATTCCCGCCCCGTAGACGTGACGATGCCTGTCACCCTATCATCCTGCATTTTTAAGCGTACAACCTCGCCTTGCCGGACGGTCAGATTTTCCTGCTTCTCTACCACGCGCTTCATGTATTCGTGATATAAGCGCTTGTCGGCCTGCGCTCGAAGCGACTGTACAGCCGGGCCTTTCGATGCGTTGAGCATGCGAAGCTGTATGAGCGCCGCGTCCGCCGCTAGGCCCATCTCGCCGCCGAGCGCGTCGATCTCCCGCACGAT
>DBDD01000283.1:0-131 GCA_002293365.1 Christensenella sp. UBA941
TCCCAGCGCTGTATCGTCTGGTAGCGTATATACTGCTCGCTCATCTGGAGCTGCTGCTGAAGCTTTTCAATCGCGTACGCCTGCGCGTCCGCCTCGGCGCGCGTCGCTTCCGCGCGGGCCTTGGCCTGTTC
>DBDD01000283.1:161-7250 GCA_002293365.1 Christensenella sp. UBA941
TGCGCCGTCTGCTTGGCCTCGATCGCGATATTGTATTCCTCGGAAAAGTCGAGGCTGGTGATGTTCAGCGCTTCGATCTTCAGGCCGTAATGCGTGAGCTTCGTTTCGAGCTCGGACTTTATCACGGCGGAAACGTCCTGCCGCTTTGTGATGAGCTCCTCGGCGCTGTACTGCGCCGTCGCAGCCTTGACGGACTCCTGTATTGCCGGCATGACTATGACAGTTTCGTAGCCCAGGCCGACGGTTTGGTACAGCCAGGCCGCGCTCACCGGGATAACGGAGTAGTTGACGGCGACGGAGGCCTGGATCGTCTGCAAATCGCGCGAGGCGGCGGAGCTGGGGACTTCGGCTATTGCCGTACGCACGGAGAGCTGCACGACGTTCGTCACAAACGGCGTTATGATGTGGAAGCCCTCGCTAAGAACGCCATCCTGAACCGCGCCCAGGCGCAAAAGTACGCCGACGTGGCCCGGCTGCACGATCGTGAAGGAGCTGATGAGCAGAATTATAGCAACGAGCGCTATTAGGCCCGCGACGACGAGATTGCGGATTCTTTTACGGGAACGGGGTGGTGATTGTTCCATGTTTTATACTGCCTTTCTTTGTAAAACATTATTTTTCTTAATCACAAAAACGGCCTTTTTGGCCTTCGAAAATCCCTGTTTACTATAATAACATGAAAACGCGTGGGATTGTAGGGTAATCCGGTACAAAGCTTGCGGGAATCTACAATGGCACGAAGCGGCGCAGCCGCTTCGTGCCATACAAAACAACACCTCACGCCCGGCTGCGCAGGGCGCGAGGTAAAATATGGACGTCCTAAAAATCACGGGCGAACACAGTTCGCCCCTACAGGATACGAAAGAGACTGCATCTATTTCACAAAAGTATTATCGTCCAATTCCCTAAACGCCTGATTCAGCTCCTCCCGTGTATTCATAACGATCGGGCCGCCCCAGGCTATGGGCTCGTTCAGCGGCTTCGCCGTTAACAGCAGGAAGCCCAGGCCGTCCTCCCCGGCCTTTATATTCACGCTGTGCCCGTGGCTAAGCAGAAGCGCGCGTTTCAAAAGATAATGCGTTTCATACGGCTTTTGAAAATAGCCGCCGCCGGAGTAGATATAGACAAACAGCGTGTCTTCAGGAACGGATTCGTACGCCCATTCCGTATTCGGGTCCAGTGTGACGTCCAAGTACGTCGCGTCCACAAACTTGCCGCTAAACGCGCCGTTCGTCCCTTTGTAGCTGCCGGAGACGACCTTGATCAACGCTCCGTTTTCGTTTATATTGGGCACGTCGGACGCGCTGATGCCGTTGTATGCAGGCGGAACCATCTTATTGGCCGCGGGAAGGTTTATCCATAATTGCGCGCCCAGCATGCGCGAAGAAGCCTTGGGCATTTCCTGATGGATAACGCCGCTGCCCGCCGTCATCCACTGGCAGCCGCCGTCCGTGATGCTGCCAGCGTTGCCCATACTGTCGCCGTGCTCAATCTCGCCGCTTATTAAATATGTCACCGTTTCAATGCCGCGGTGCGGATGCCAGGGAAATCCCTTTATATAGTTGTCGGGGTTCATGGAATCGAACGCGTCCAGCATTAGGAACGGATCGAAAGCCTTCGCCGTTTGATTGCCCAATACGCGCACGAGCTGAACGCCCGCGCCGTCCTGAGTGGCGCTGCCTGTTACTTCCATTATGACTTGCCTTTGGTTGTCCATTTTTGCTTCCTCCTACTTGTATATTTAACATTATAACCCAATTATGCAAATTATCAACAGCTGCGTTTTTCGTCTTCATGACGGCCGAAAGCCTTGATTTTCCGCCGTTGCTGCACTATCATTAAGATAACCGGAAACGCCGGTAAATATGGCGGAAACTGCCGGAAAGGAGAGCGCCATGAGTGCGTACGCTATGACAGACTTTCAGATGGCGATGATCGCCGAAATGTTCCTCGACATTATTAAGAGCAGCAAGGATCTTCAAGAAGCGGAGGAAAGGATTCAGGCGATACTAAAAAACGCGAAAAAACCGAAAGCGGCGGATGAATGACGGCGTCCGGAGCTGCGGAAAACGGGCTCCTCTGCGAGTGGGCGGATACCCGGAAAGGAGAGCGCCATGAGTGCGTACGTTATGACGGATAAACAAATGGAAATACTATTAAAGCTTGTCGCCGACAAATTCGCCGCATGCAAGGACATGGACGAGGTTCGGCAGGCTATTGAAGAAGTTAAAGAAATGGCCAAAAAGGAGCAGAACAAGGAATAAGCTACTCCACGCTCTTGAGCATTTATAACTATTCACTGACTTGCAGTACTTCCTTTAATCGAATTTGCAGCTCCTGGGAAAGGTTCAGCCCTGCGTCGTTCGCAAGGCTCTTTAGATAGCGCGGCAGCGTGATGTTGGTTCTTTCATACGTCATATCGCTTTGGCGGCGATACTTGTCAAAATCGATATCGATCCAGGATATGAGCTCGGTGGCTTCGTGCGGCGGCTCGGCCTTCGAAGGCTCGGGAATGGGACGCTTTGCGTCCTGCTGGCATATTCCCCACGCGCCGATAGCGTCGCGCGCCATGCGCAGCGCCTCGGCTAAATCGTCGCCCTGCGTGTTGATTTCGAGGTCGGGGACGTATACGGCGTAGCCGCCTGTGTCGGGCGTTAGGATGATGGGATAGGCTTTTATCATGGCTTTGCGTCCTCCTTCCATAATCTTACTGAATGAAATCCGCGCGTTTCATATAATCGCCCCCTCAATCCAATTATACGCATTTAATGCGCATTGTCAACGTGCGATTTACTCCACGCTCTTCAACGCCCCAAGCATATCGATCTTCCTCATCATAGCCCCGAGCAATATATTCACCAGCAGCGCAAACCCCAGCGTAATAGCCGCCGACGCGGCGTAGGAAAGCGGCTGTACCCATAGGTTGAAATGGAACGTCGCGAGCGATACCAATATGACGTTTGCGAGCTCGACGCCCAGCGGCAGGCCGAAAAGGATACCCAGCGCGGCGAATACGATATTCTCGCTCAAAAGGAGCTTTCGCGTCTCCCTGTCGTAAAAGCCTAGTACCATCAGCGTCGCGAGGCTGCGAATCTGCTCGTAAAAGCTCATTATGCCGAGGTTATACAATACGACCAGCGCCAAAACCCCGCCGAACAGGATCAAAACGAATACGATTAGGCTAAGCGAGGCGATCTCCTCCTCGACGGCGTCCGTCGTTTCTTTCTTCAGCTTATGCGCATGCACGAAGTCGAGGTCTTCGAGTTTCTTGGTCAGATCCGGCACGCTGCTCGTCGTTACGTACGCGGACGTGGGCATATAGCTCCGCCCGAGTGTGCGCCAATAGCTTTGGCTCATGATTACCCCGCTAACCGGGGCGCGAACGTCCGCAATGCGCACGCGATAATAGTCGATTTTATCCGGAAATTTCAACAGCGCCGTATCGCCTTTGGCAAGGCCCAGCTCGTCGGCGAGCTCTTTTTCCAATATTACACCGTCCTTCGGCATGACGAGCGGCCATTCGCTCGTCCTTTCAAGCAGCTTCAGCCGCAGCACGTCCTCCTCGACCGTTACGGCTGCCGTTTCCATCCTATCCGTTGTGTATACCTTCGCGCTGGTAGTCATGTCGAACTGCACGCCGGTAACGCCCGGCAGCTTCGCGAGGTGCTCGTACTGCGCCCTTCCGAGCGTCGGCTCGAAGCCGATCATGATATCATATCGGAACAGATTTGAGCCGAGCAGACTGACCTCGTAGTTTATGGAGTCGTTCAAGGCGAACGCGCACAGGCTCAGCGTCATGCAGCCCGTTATGCCCACGATACAGATCATCATGCGCGTTTTGTTGCGCATCATATTGCGCACGATGTATTTCTGCGAAAAGGTCATAATCCGCCAGATGAGCGCGAAGCGCTCCAAAAACACCTTTTTTTCCTTCCGCGGCGGCTTTGGGCGCATGCATTCGGACGGCTTTTCATTCAACGCCCTTGCTGTGACTATCAGCGCCGTTCCGATACAAAACAGGCACGTCAACCCGAAAGAAAGAATGAGCGCCATCGTGTCGGGCAAAAGCTCGTACGGCGGCATATCCATCGAGTGCATGAACGCGTCGAGGATCAGCTTCGTAAGGATATCCGTCGCGGGGAGCATGCCGAGAACGAAGCCCAGCAGCACGACGATAACCGAAGAGCTTAAGTAATAGCGCAGAATGACGCGGTCAGAATAGCCTAGCGCCTTGAACGTGCCTATGGACATCCGCGCGTTCTCCACAAGGCGGCTCATGGTGCTGAACATTATCAGCGCCGCGATTAGGAAGAAGATGAGCGGGAAGAGCCGTATTATCATCTCGATGGAGTCGATCTGTTCGAGAAGGCTGTATACCTCCGAATTGTCCTCTAGCGCGAGGATATTAAGCGCCTTGTTGCCCAAAGCGGCGTTCACAGCGCGCTTGAACGCGGCGTCGTCTATGCCCGGCGCGGTCTTTACGCAGATCTGGTTATAAAGGTGTTTCCCCAGAACGTCCGAAAGCGCGTTTTCGTCCATATAGGCGAAACCGTACGCGCCGAGGTCTGGAGTCAGGTTTGCGGCGTTATAGTGGTTCAGCCCTTCCGGGGACTTGATTAATGCGCATATGGTTTTTTTCAGTATTGCGCCCGAGAGCAGCTTCATCTCGTACGTATCGCCTATTTTAAGGCCGTTCTTTTCGGCGAAAACGTCGCTTAGCATCATCTCGCGGGGGTCGTCCGGATAGCGGCCTTCCATGATTAGCGGCGTGTTGATTGCATAGTCCGTAACGGCGAACAGTTCGAGCGTTATATCCTCGTCGTAGCGGCTCTCGACGTCCATAGCGACGCGGGGCTGCATTTTTTCGATAGCCACGATCGTTTGCAACTCCCGGATATCGCGCGAATCGAAGCCCGTGCCCGTTATCCAGTAGCTCGCTACGTTTTGTTCCGCGAAATAGCCGTCCAGTATTCTATGTCCGTTGTCGCTGATGCCCGAAAGCCCGACGTTCATACAAACGGCCAGCGCCGTGATGATGATCACGGATACGAGCCGAGACGTCGTATGAAAGAGCTCCCGGAAGAAATTGCGCCAGATCATTTGTTCACCATTGCGCGCGAACGCCGGTTAACGAGAAAACCTGTAGGGGCGAACTGTGTTCGCCCGCAGTTTAAACAAGTCTCGTGATATTTCGCGGGCGAACACAGTTCGCCCCTACATCTTATTCGCATAGCTACCATTCTACGTCGTGAACGGACAGGGGATTTTCGTTCGTTTCGAAGCGTTCGATTTGCCCGCTCTTCATGCGCAACAGTACGTCCGCCGTCGGGGCCAAGGCGCTGTTATGCGTGACGACGATAACCGTCTTTTTGCGCTCGCGGCAAATATCGGAAAGCAGCGCCAGTATCGCCTTGCCCGTCTTGTAGTCCAAAGCGCCGGTGGGCTCGTCGCATAGCAGTATGTCCGGGTTTTTCGCCAATGCCCTCGCTATGGCGACGCGCTGCTGTTCGCCGCCGGATAGCTGCGAAGGGAAGTTTTTCAGCCGTTCGGACAATCCGACCGTCGCCAAGACCTCCCGCGCGTCCAAAGGATCCGGGCATATCTCGCTCGCCAGCTCGACGTTTTCGAGTACGGATAGGTTCGGCATTAGATTGTAGAATTGAAAAACGAAACCGACGCTGTCGCGCCGGTATTTCGTCAGCTTGCCCTTGCTGAATTTTGAAATCTCGTTGCCGCGCACGACGACGGAGCCGGACGTGGGCGTATCCATACCGCCGAGGATATTCAAAACAGTCGACTTGCCCGCGCCGGAAGCGCCCAGTATTATGGCATACTTGCCTACTGGCAGCTCGAAGCTGATGTGGTCGACGGCCGTAATGGTCGTCTCGCCCATCGTGTATTGTTTGACCAGATCGGTTATGCGAACCGCTGTTTCCAAATGATGGCTCCTTCGGGGTTGCATTTTGGGTCGCGGGCGATTAATAATCGCCCCTACCGGTTTTGGGTCACGGCCATATTGTGCGTCATATTTGCGCCGTTCATGCCGCGCGCGAGCCTAAAAGAATATTTTAACATAGTGTATCGCTTTATGCTATGTTTTGAGAAGTATTGGAGAGCGAACCCCGCAAAGGACGCCGCTACACACTTCGCCCGGATTCTGTTTTTTGACACTTGACAATACCCCTTTCAGCCTATAAAATATGAAAGCTGCAAACTTAGGTCGCCCCGGGCCGGGTTTGGACGATATCGATAAACGGCTTTGTTTTGCGTACCGGAACATACGCTTGGCGAAGCGAAATATTTGGAGGCAGAAGATGAAAACCTATATGCCTAAGGGCGACGCCATTTCGCGCAAATGGTTCGTTGTCGATGCGGATGGCATGGTATTGGGCAGGCTTGCCTCGCAAGTCGCAGCGATACTTCGCGGCAAGCATAAGCCGACGTTTACGCCGCACGCCGACATGGGCGATCATGTAATCATATTAAACGCCGATAAGGTCGTTTTAACCGGGCGCAAGCTCGACCAGAAATTCTATCGCAAGCATTCGGGCTATCCGGGCGGCTTAAAGGAAACGCCGTACCGACAGCTCATGCAAAAGAAGCCGGAATTCGCAGTTTCAGAGGCGATCCGCTGCATGATGCCGAAGGGCCCGCTGGGCCGCGCGATGTTCCGGAAGCTCAAAGTCTATAGCGGAAGCGAACATACTCATCAGGCGCAGCAGCCGGAAGAGCTCAAGCTCGTGGGAGGTAAATAATGGCTAAAGTTCAGTATTTAGGCACGGGCAGGCGCAAGAAGTCCATCGCGCGCGTGCGTTTATCCCCCGGGACGGGCAATGTAATTATCAACAAGCGCGAGCTCGACGATTATTTCGGCTTGGAAACGCTGAAGATGCTCGTTCGCGCGCCGTTGACGCTTACGAACACGCTCGGTAAGTTCGACGTCGCTGTTAACGTCTGCGGCGGCGGCACGACTGGCCAAGCCGGCGCGATCCGGCACGGCATTTCGAGGGCGCTGCTTTCGGCCGATCCGGAGCTGAAGGCGACGCTGAAAAAGGCCGGCTACCTGACGCGCGACCCGAGAATGAAGGA
>DBDD01000223.1:0-6231 GCA_002293365.1 Christensenella sp. UBA941
TGATATTCAGATGGCGCATCCTGGCGTCGCTGTTCATGCTGCCATCCGCTTCCCATAGCAGGTAGTTTGCGTGCAGCTGACCGGCGACTCCGCCCAGATAGAGCGCCGCCGCCAATCCCAGTACGACGGCGACGATGATCGCTATCGTCCTTGGGAAATCCTGTTTGGCGTCCAAATTTACACCTCGCTGTCTTGTTTAATTACCCTCAAGGGGGTATAATAAGCAAGAGAAGTAATGCATGTAAGGATTCCCTTACAATGGAGGTAATCATGATAGATGTAGCTAAGCTGACCGTCAAAGGTCAGGTTACAATCCCTGTTGAAATCCGAAGGAAGCTCGGACTTAAAGAGGGCGATAAGGTTCTCTTCGTTGAACAGGGCGACAATATCGTGCTCATGAACTCGAACCGGCTCGCTTTCAAGCAATTCCAGCAGGGCATGGCTGGCGCGGCAGAGCAGGCCGGATGGACTTCGGAGCAGGATGTCATCGACTACGTGAACCAAGTACGTCAGGAAATGTGGGAGGGTCAGAATGCGGATAATGTTTGACATTAAGCAAGCCATTCGAACCATCATGTTTGAATGGCCCGCTAATATCACTTTATCCCAAGCGCCTCCTCCAATTTTTCCATCGGGAGTTGTTTGAGTATTGCGCGCTCCCCTAGATACCCTTTCAGGAACTCGACCTGCCANNCTGCCAAGGAAAGCACAGCACCACGAATTTTTCGGACTGAGTATCCAACGCTTCGCGTAACCGGATCAGCCGCGCTATGTCACTGTCCAGATGGGAGTAAACATATGTCCCGTCGATAAATGCGTCATATTCCATAAAACCGTAGCCGCGCGGCCGTAAATCCGCCGCGAATAATTGGCTCATGATTTTTTCGCGCCAGTCAGGAAGAACGAGGATACGAAGCAGGCGTGCGCCGTTTTGATCCATCGGTATAAAATGAATTACCGGATAAATATTATCGAATCTCAGCTCCTGCTTGCGGCTTTTATCCGATTCGATCAGTGTATGCATCGCAATAACCGGTGTTTTCCCCAACAGAAGCGCCGACGACACCTCGTTGATACCCGCGTTCATTCTGGAAAGGGTCAACAAAAGCCCCTCTGCTTTGCATTCGCCCATACCGCACCATTTCATAACGGCGCCGCGCGTGTTGTATACCGCATAAACCCCTCCGGGATAGAACACCGCGCCCACGATGCGCGTATACATTGTTTTGTTGAACTCCTCTGTATCAAATTTCTTGAAGTCGCGTGCTATATAGAAGCAAGGAGCATCAGGTACTGTCCGGCATATCTCGTTTATCTGCAGTTCGGGCAAGGCATATCCCGGCGGACATGCAAATAGCCAGCGCTTCACTGACGCGGTGATTGCACCCCATATGAGAAGCATCTCCATGAAACTTGTGCTCTTCGAAAGAGTTCAGATAATATTTTAACGCGCGAGGGTGGATTGCGTTCAGCACAGGAAGCGCGCCCTTATAAAGCCGGATAGTGCGTTTGTCACGTTTGCCGTTTACGTTCACCAGCTTGGAGGTGTGCATTAGTTCATCCTTATCTGAGCAGAAACTCTGAACTGATTCGAGTCTGTGAACAAGCTGCTTATACACGCGCTCATTACCCAAGATACCGAGTGAGCTTGATGGAAATTCACCTCCAACCGACAGGAGCAATAGCAGTCGATGTATATGACTGCCGGGGCGAATGGTAATCATAGCGCGCACTGTGGAATGATTGAATTTACGCCATGTTGACTGCTCTCTCGGGCGCTTTCCGTCTCCTTCCGATACGTAAAAAAGCCAGATTTTATCTTGGTTTTTTGCATGTGATCATTTGTGTATCTTTT
This sequence comes from Christensenella sp. UBA941, assembly GCA_002293365.1. Lineage (GTDB taxonomy): Bacteria > Bacillota > Clostridia > Christensenellales > UBA941 > UBA941. The sequence continues at coordinate 1,856 of DBDD01000223.1, forward strand.
GCGGCCCGAAAAATGGTGTTTGATGCACATGCCTTTTTCTTGACTATGGACGGTTTTCAATCAATTCCACCCCCTCATCGGGAAAGTTCTTTTCCAATGTAAACCAGTCGATAAACTCAACTCGGGGAACAACATAAACCTCGGTTCGGTCTTCGCCTCCGGCCGCGCTGCAATAATGATGCTCACAACGTAGAGGATGGTCGTCCTTCATAGTGAAAAAAGCAATTATATCCGCAACCGCGTTTAATTCGATATTGTCGTGGTCGCGATATAAACGCTCGGGCCTGCTTCGCTCATATACATGGCGAAAAATCAAAACGCAATTGGGATAACGCACAGGAACCTTTCCGTAATAGAACCGGCTCATTGCGGGATACAGAATATCGCGGAAATAGTTCGCGTTGCCTTTGGACTTCTTGGGCAGCAGCGCAGGAATGAACGCAGCGAACCATCCTTCATGCGTGTAGCCGATTTTGACAGGGACGATTTCCTGAAGCATCTCTTTTGCCATAGCCCGTGCATGAGGATGCCCGGTATAGGCGGGGAGTACGCGCGTCAGGAGCGCTAACCGCTCAGCCTCATAAGCCAAATCAAATGCCGCCGCATAAGCCTGCTCTATCCTGTTTTGCTCGGCTAGCTCATTGGTGATAGCCAGCGCCTGCATTACTTTTTTTGCTCTTCGGATTGTATTGCTCAGTACAGCCTCAAAGCTTGTTTGCGTCTTTTCCATTATCAGATACTCCAGAATAAAATAGTATTGCAGGCTCGTCCTGCCCCTTGAAGTCCACCGTTGAAAATAGGCAAGGCGCGTTTGGCAGCCGCAACTCCCTTATCATAGAAGTATTGGGAACCACGATTATGTACTTCAAATCCTCCTGCGGTTGCAGCAGGCGCACAAGATGCTGCTCGCCTTCGAACAGAACGAGAATCTCGTATCCGATGCCATCCTTCAGAAAGAATATCTGAGCGGGATATGACGCTGGGTAGTGCGCCAAAGGCTCGATCTGGTCGATATATTTCAGCAGAACCCAAACGGCAAGAATAGTGCGCTGATCCGGCTTTATCATGGAGTCGAGCCCAAGATAGTGACCACCCGCGATGCCGGCGATATGCATCTGCCTGCGCAGATTGTGAATGATCTTTTCAGCAGTCTTTTGCGGTTTATCCCAAAGCAGCCGGATTACTTGCGTCTTTGCGAGAGCGCCGTATTGGGAAAGCCATTGAACAACGTATTGTTCCTCTTGAAGCAGCACTAAAGAATCGCCTCCTACTCAATAAAAAATGAGCGCCTAAAGTGTCCGGCGCGCGAAAACGCATAAAAAATACGCATTTCGTTCGAGAATGCGTATTTTTACAAGAATGCGTTTAATATTAAGCTGTCAACACCGACAACGGAACAACGTTTACCCCATCCTGTCTGCGGTACGCAAAGCCGTTTCCGGTAATCACGGTTAAGGCTGCCGGCGCTTTCGTCCTTTCGACATCAATCTTCTGCGCAAACTTGAGCAAATTGCTCGCGGCGGCGTCTACCGCCCCTATTCCAAGCTTGATTTCAAACGCGCCCCATGTTCCGTCAGCATATTCCGCAATAGCGTCGATTTCCAATCCTCGCGAATCACGGTAGTGAAACAGCTTTCCTGAATTCGCATCCGCATAGATGCGTAAATCTCTTATCGCCAACGACTCAAATAATAGCCCGAAGTAGTTCAAATCGGATATCAAGCTGTCTATAGAAAGGCCAAGCGCCCCAACGGCCAGCGACGGATCGGTAAAATGGCGTTTTGGCGATTTACGAAGCATATCGGACGAGCGTATGTGGGTGTTCCACGCGGGCAAATTCTCCACGGCCATAAGCCGCTCAAGCGCAGCAAGGTAATCCGACACTGTTTCATCGTCCAATTCGTTGTCGCTGCCGCCAGTATCCTTCGCGAGCGCGGACAAGGAAACCTCCGTAGAAATATTCCGTGCCAGCGATTGCAGCAGCCGCATCACCTTATATGGATCGCGCCGCTTGTCCGTTACCCTGCTCAAATCGACCTCAGCTATAAGCGAGACATAGTCGCGGACAAATTGTAGTCCAACGGCGGAATTGCTTCCAATTAGGCCGGGCCAACCTCCAAGCGTGATTTTCTCCGCCATTTCACCCAAGTCAAATCGTACAGTTTCCGACGACGGCGTTTCTCCGCGTAAAAGAGCGGCAAGACTCACTTCGCCTGTTGACCAGCCCTTTTCATATAAAGACATCGGGTGCATTTTGATAACGGAGAATCGCCCAGCGCCGGAATGCCGCCTTGCTTTGTCGTCTGGAGTAGCTGATCCTGTTAGGATAAACTGCCCTTTCTGTTTGCGTTCATCCACTTCCCTGCGCACATAGTTCCATATCTGAGGATATTCCTGCCACTCGTCAAGAAGCCGCGGCGCCGAACCGGCGAGAACGCTTCCCGGGTCAATCTCCATCCGTATTCTGATCTGCTCGTCGGCGTCAAACCGCGCGACGCTGCCCGCAAGGCGCGTTGCCGTCTCCGTTTTGCCACAGCCTTTTGTTCCTTCTATAAGCACAGCACCCGCGCTTTTAAGACGCTCCGCCAGAGTATAATCCACAAATCTTTTGTGATATTCCAAGATGTTCACCACCTTTGCTTAGTAAGTATACCACGCCATCCGCTAAAATATAAGCATTTTATCCGCTTATTTATCAGCCTGCAAGCCGCTAAAATATGAAAACACATGATAAAACGCATTTCGCTCGGAATGCGTTTTCTGGCCAATATGCGCATATTGCAAATATTGGAGCTAATTCTTGCGTTCTAGCGACGAGTGGAAGTTCATCGGCGACTAGGAAAACGCATTTTCTGCCAATAAAACGCATTTAACCCGAAATGCGCTTTCTCGGAATGCGTTTTTGGGGTCAAGAAAACGCATTTTACTCAAGAATGCGTATTTTGCTGGCGCTCCTTCAAAATGCCTGCAAGCTCGGCCCGGTCGGTCGTAATCATCCGATGCTCCACCTTGGACGCCTTGACCACAATCGGCACCTTATTGGCGTTGCTGGATATAAGCGCCTCGCCCCGTTCGAACTGCGTTATGCTCCGTATCTCCGCGCGGGTGAGCTTGAGCGTATCCTTTACGTACTGGGCTTCATCAGCCTCAAGGTTAAGGATAATCTTATTTTTAGAGTTGTTCACTATCGCTCGCCCGTACTTGCCGTCGTCCAAGCCGAAGAAGTCAGAAAGATCCTGGCTGGCCGCTATGGCGCCTCCGCCGAAGCCGCGTATAAGCTTGAAGACGCTCAGGCAGAACTCCGCGGCGTTACGGTTGGCGGAAGCGCCGATCAGCTGCCAAATCTCGTCGATGTATACCGCTTTGCGCTTGGTACGATCGGCCATAATTTCGTCCCAAACGAAATCCAGCGCGATCATCATGCCGACGGGGAGGAGCTTTCCCTTCAGCTCGCTCAAATCCAGCACCACATATTTGTTGCTCAAATCCACATTAGTCTGCCGGTTGAAGGATTGCGCCGAGCCCGTGACGAAGCGGCTGACGATGGCAGCCACGCGCGCCGTCATTTCGTTCGCAAGCAAATGCTTATGGAGGTCGCCCAAAATCGGCATCGGTCTAAGCGTCGTCATAGCTTTGTCTATGAAGATCGAGGCGTTGTCGTGCGTTATGCCAAAGTCCGAATAGGTTTTGACCAGCGCCTCATCCAGCATCTGCTCCTCCTCGTTGGTCATATCCGGTATAAGCAGGCTAAAGAAGATCATGAGCTGCTGAATCTTTCGGGCCAGCATGGAATCCGCGTCGTTATAGTCGACCTCATCGATAAGCTCCATCTCCGGCGTCGACGTCTTCCGGATCGCCATGACGTTTATGCAATCCTTCGAGCCCGCGCTGATCCGTATGAAGGTTCCGCCAATGGCGTTACAGGCCCGGCGGAACTCATGGCCCTTAACCGGCGCAAGGATAAAGCACTGGATACCGCGCATCCGCATCCGCAGCGCCAAGAGCTGCATCAGGTACGTTTTGCCCGCGCCGCTGGTTCCGAGTATGGTCAGGTTGGCGTTTTTATTGACGGCGGTGTTGAAAAAGTCGATTACGCACAGCGAATGGTTATGGCGGTTTATCCCCAGAAGCACTCCGTTGTCGTCGCTCATCTCGAAGCTTGTGAGCATATACGTCGAAGCCGCGCCGCTGGTCAACACGTTTCGCTGGGTTTTCCGCTCCAGCCTCGGGTCGATGGCCAGAAACGGCATGACCGACTTCAGCGCCGCCTCCTGCTGGAAATTGCAGTCGTGCGTGTGCATGTCCATGCTCTTCAGAAGATCGGTCATCTGTTGCCTGCGCCACATCAAATCCTCATACGTCCGCGCGGAGATCGT
>DBDD01000223.1:6256-6384 GCA_002293365.1 Christensenella sp. UBA941
TGAATCGAGTTGGTCAGCTCCTCGTAATCGGTACTGGTGTCCTGCATGGTGCGAAGCTTGGTACGGTTCAAGCGTATGCGCTGGGCAACCTTGTCGAGGGACTTTCCCCGGATTTCGCGCTTGAGGTG
>DBDD01000223.1:6470-7262 GCA_002293365.1 Christensenella sp. UBA941
CTTAAATCGATCCCGCGCGGCGCGATGAAATGCGAAGGCTTGATCTTGGGTACGGGATCAAGCCCAATCGTTTTGTTGCGCGCGGCCATCGTATCGAGCACGACCCGGTCCAGCCGGGAGCGGAAGGGTTCGTCCGTGCAAGAGCGCCGGTTGAAGAACATATAAAGGACTTCCGCCGCGAAGATATCCTCGTCCTCCGGCTGCAAAATGATATTGCCGCACTGCATGAAATAGGTGCGCGCGTTCTGCGCCGCCGTCTGGATCATGCCGTAAATCTCGTTGTAGGCTGGGGTGCGCCCGCCGCCAATCTGCTCGTATTGAAAGATCAGGAAAAAACGCCGCGTCAGCGCTTCCCGGCTCCCGACATCCCGGATGAGGTTGATGTATTCCTCCCCAAGCTCCTTGCATTGCGGGTCGGGTTCCGCGTTCAGCTCGTCGCGGAGCATGGTGATATGCTTATCCGAATCCGCCTTACGGGTTATGCTCTTGAATTGCAGCCGCATAGGCGATATTTTCAGCCACGACGCGAAGGACGAAATAATGTTGAATTGCTCTTCAGAGCTTCTCAGTAAAAAGTTGATCGGTCCGATTTCCAGTAGCTTGATATAGCGCCCGTCCGTGGTTTCGATTATACCGTTGCGGATATCCTTGACGGGGATGGCGTCCTGCACAAATTCAAGCTTGCCCGGATTCCGCTTTCCCGCACCTTTTTTGCCTGCCGGCATTTTTTCTGCTCGCGGCGCCTTTTTTGCCTTTGCCATATCTGTATCCAATCCTCCTAAAATGCAGCTT
>DBDD01000185.1 GCA_002293365.1 Christensenella sp. UBA941
CTGTACAGTTTTCAAGGTGCGGCTCGCTGTCCCTTCGTTTCTTGTCCCCCGCGACAGCTTCACTATGATAGCAAACATACCCAACCTTGTCAACCGCTTTTTCGACATATTTTTCATACACCGATTATAGACAATTTTCAGGAATATTTACCCAAATGGATACCCCCGTGGCATACGGAGGCGTTTAGCAATGTATGGGTTCCATCCTGCGTTCACGAACCAACATTTCTCAATTCCGCTTGGCGAGCTCTCCCATTGAAAAGACGATGTAAGGCGTCGTTACGCTCGCCCCGCCCTTAACGTTCGGGCGCGTGCTGAAATTCGCGATTGAGCCGGAAAAGCCAGTCGCGTCGATTGTGCCGAAGCCGACGCCGTCCTCGCCGATCGTTGCCGTCGTTGAATGCTTTTCGTTCAGCCTCACGAACACCGTCGCGCCGGGGAGGCTGCCGCTGGCGTTCGCGATGATCGTTTTAAAGGAGAATGTGTGGCCGGTTTTTACAACGTCGTAGATGACGGCGACTACTGGCGCGGGGGTGTCGTCTTAAGCTTTCGTCAGAAAACAGGCTCCCGTGCTCGCCGGCACACTCTCAGATAACATCTCTAATATTTTTATTGCGAATTAATAGTACCATATTCTTTCAATTCAATATAAATAATATTTTTTTCGCTTCCATTACTGTACTCGCAGATATTTCCATTTCTAGTAAAGAAATCTGGAATGGAAATCATGCCCTCCAACTTTCCTGTTCCTGTATCTTCTGCATTATTCAAGAGGGTAACTTTACAATTCTCATATTTATCCTCTGAAATAATGTCAAAAGCCCCTCCATTTGAAATAGCATTTATAGAACCAGAAAACCTTTCTGTAAAATTAACTCCATATTGGAATCGAAAGAATTGCTACTAACTAATCCACTTTTAAGAGGAAAATTAAAACTCGATGAATCAACCGATAGATTCACATTTCCATACAGGATATCCGGCAGATATACGGTAACTATTGGAGTGTTTTTACTTATACTTGAACTAGCTGCGACTTGAATATCCCAATTTCCTTCTATATTGCGAACCGTTGCTATGTGGAACTTAGGGTTATACTCTACTGTAGCTTGTTTAGTTTCTGAATATTTTACAATTACATCCGATGATTTTATATCCATAGATAAATTGGATTTTTCTATTTCTTGGTAATTATCGGAACTGGCGATTGTCAACTGATCAGAAGATTCATTCTTCATTGAACATCCAATAATTCCCACAAATATCAACCCAAGTACTCCAATTAGTATCACTAATTGGACTCCTCGCTTTCTAAAATTGTTCATAATTGAATTCTCTCCTTTACGTTATTCGCATATTATTACACACTGTCCACAATTTATGCCAACGGACAACAATTCGCTCGGGAGTTTGAGTGAAATTTGGCGCGTTTCCGTGAAAAGCGCACCTTTCCACTACATATTTTCGCCCTCTCGCCTATAGCCGGTGATGGAACGGTAAAACCGGCCTAAACGCACAAAAATCCGGGGCGCGGCAACCTTGCGGCTGCTGCGCCGCGCGCGTTTTTTGTCGTACAAAAATTAGCCTTAATATGAATTTTGTTATTGAATACACGGCTTGTTTGCTACTATACTATATATAGAGAGATTTATTTTAGGTGATTGTTCGATGTTAAAGCGATGTTTTGCCGCCATTTTGGCCATTATTCTGCTCGCCGGGTTCGCGCCCAGCGCCTTTGCGCGCGACGAGCTGAAAAACACCGATCCAGAAAAATATTACATTCAGCTCGATTTGGGCAACCAGATCGTCACCGTTTTCGAAAAGGATGATCTGGGCGAATATACCAAAATCGTGCGCCGCTTCATCTGCACTAGCGGGAATACCGAAGTCGATCCGCTCGATCCGGAGTCCGTCGCTTCGCCCACGCCGCGCGGCATCTACAAAATGGGCGCGCGCGAGCGTTTCGGCAAGTTCGCGAACTTCGGCGGGACTTACGCCCGTTATTGGACGCAAATCGTCGGCAATATATACTTTCATTCTATCATGTATTCGCGCCGCGATATAAACACGCTTCAATCGGGCGCATATTCCGACTTGGGGCGCAACGTCTCGCACGGTTGCGTTCGCCTATATGTCGAAGACGCAAAATGGCTCTACTACTACGCGCCGCCCGGGACGACGGTAAACGTAACGTCCAAGCGCGCGGACTCAACGCTCAAGAAAAAATTGAAATACAGCACGAAGTTCAAAGAGTATAACGCCTTCCAGAAGCGCATACACGACGAAGAGGAGCTGCCCAACGAAAAAGCTTGGGTTATTTACGACGGCGCGGACGTACGCACGGGCAGCGGGCACAGCGATACGCGCCTGTTCCGGCTAAAGGAAGGCGAAGAAATCGAAGTATTACAGATGGGCGATCCTTGGCTGAAAATCAAACGCGGCGACCGCGAGGGCTACGTAAAGAATTGCTACGTAACCTTCGAAAAGGGCGTCATACAGTCGTCGCCCGAGGCGGATATAATGCGCGGCACGTACTATCTTTTCACGGAACCGACGGAAAAATCCGACCCGATCGCCAAGATTCCGTTCGATACGTCCGTAAAAATCCTCGAAACCGTCGATATAAACGAAAAAACTAGCTGGCACAAGATTGCATACGAAAACGTAACGGGCTATGTTAAGGCCGGCTGGGTCAAAAAAGGCTGGGGCGTTATTCGGGCGTAGGCTCCGGCGTAGGCACGGGCTTTTCGGCTATACCGAAGCCGCTTTCGACGAGCTTCAGTTCCGCGTCGTCAGTTATGCCCGGCGCATATGCGTACGCTCTTCCGTTTTCGCCCGACAGCGCGATTTCAAGGCATTTCATCGCAATCGGCTCTATGCGGGCGCCGACGGCCGTAACGAATATTTCCGGAGCGGCAAACATCGCGGCGGTTGTTTCTCGCGTAGATTCCAGGCAGAATATCTCCATATCGCTTCGCCCTTCGAGCGTCAGCGCGCGGTACGCCGCTAACGCAAGCTCCGCGCTTTCCGCGACTATGCCGTCCACTGTCCCTTCCACAAAATCGCTTAGGAATTCCGGCAGCCATTCCATCGCCGTTTCTTCGCCATCCGCGTAAAACCGCGCCTTGGGCAGCGCCTTGCCCTCATCATATAGCTCCTCGAACCGGACGGCCAATGGGCTCTGTTCGCTTTCAAATATACCCGCGAGGCGTACGGGCGTATCGTGCGGCGGGTATGTAAGCGCGCTTTCATACAATACGTCGATTGAAGCGCCCATATCGTAATAGAGCAAGGAAAATCGCTCGTCAATGGCTTCGGCATCGGTCGGCGTCGCACTCGTCGGTGATGCGCTCGTCGGCGTCGCGGGCGCGGGGGCATCTTCGCTGAAAACGGTGACAGGAACGCCGTCTGGCACGCCTGCCGCGAATGCGGCGTAATCGAAGCCCTTCGCCGCGTAAACGATCACCGCGTCGCACTCGTCCTTAATAGCGTCGCCTTCTTGAAGCGTCCTTGACGTCATGCCTCGCGCGAAGGCGTCGTCCGAAACTAATTCTACAAATCGATCGTCGCCGCCCGGTGAAACGAAAATATCGACGTGCGGTCGTTTGGGCGTCGGGACTGGCGTCGGCGCGGGCGTAACGATTGGCGCGTTCGCTTCAGGCCTCTCCGCGGCGTCGCCTACGCCGTCTAGCACGCGCTCGCCGCTTACCCCCCCGCTGCCAGTACAAGCGCACAGCACAAGCGTTCCCAATGCTAAAACCAACGTCAATCGCTTCTTCATGCAATGATCTCCAATATTAGCCTATGGTTTTTGTCTTTTCCACAATGGGATTTTATGCAAAAATGCGTACTGTGTCAACTAGCGAAGGCTCAAATAGCGTTTGCCATCAAATTCTAGTTATGCTATACTAGTAATGTATTTTTATTAATTATATTTATGCAGTTTATGGCAATTGAAAGCTTCAATAACAAGGAATATGCCTAAAAATAAAACCGCACCTGCTTGTAAATCACTTTAAAGGAGTTTTAACATGCCCGTCTACCCCGTCCGAGATATGAAAACAATCGCCCCGCTTTTCGACGGCTGGGAGGAGACGATGATCTGGTCGTGCCTGTCAGGCATGATGGGCGCCGCGTACGCCGACAGCCCAACTGCGCCACAATCGGCGCAAATCAGCGTCGGGGACTTCTGCCCATTTGCGGGCAAGGCCAACGACGATCTTGCTGGCAACAAGCCCGGCGGCTTACGCTCGAATTTCGCCTTGCTCGTTCCGCAAAACCGAGAATGGGAGCTTGCCATAGAGCGCGTTTGGGGCGATGCCGTTAAGCGTCATATCCGCTACGCGACAAAAAAAGACCCTACCGTCTTTGACAGAGCGCGGCTGAAAGCCATCGCCGCGTCGCTTGAGCCGCAATACGAATTGCGGCAAGTCGATCATGCGCTGTATGATCAGATTCTGGCGCTTGAGTGGGCAAAGGACTTGTGCGTCAACTACGCGTCTTTCGAGGAATACCAAGCCATCGGCATAGGCGTCGCCGTAATAAAGGATGGCGTAGTAGTTTCGGGCGCGTCCTCGTATACCTCATACCCCGGCGGCATAGAAATCGAAGTCGACACGCGTCTGGACGAGCGGCAAAAGGGCCTCGCGTCCGCATGCTGCGCGCAATTGATCCTCAATTGCTTGGAGCGCGGCCTGTATCCGAGCTGGGACGCGCATAATACGGAATCCCTTGCTCTTTCGAAAAAGCTGGGGTATGTTTTTGATAGGGAATACGTTTCGTACGAGATAGAATATCCGTAGGGAACGGTTCCAAACCGTTCCGTGACCCATAATTGTTCTAATCTTGTAGGGGCGAACTGTGTTCGCCCGTGTTTAATTATTACCTGTAGGGACGCCATATATGGCGTCCGTGATATATTTGCTGCGGCTGCTTGGGTCACGGACGCGATATATCGCGTCCCTACATGTGTTTCTCTGAACGTTTCATAACTAGAATAGACGGAACGGTTCCAAACCGTTCCCTACCGCTTTTTCATTTTATTGGATCTCTCCCCCGAAATAAACTGCACGACCGCCAGTACGGCCAAAAACGCCGCAAAACCCTTGCGCAGTATATTCGCATCCAGAGCGAGCGCAAGCGCCGCCCCGGCCCCCGCCCCGGCGATACCGAAAAGCGCCATGCGTATTACGCCCCTGTCTATGCGCTTTTTTTTGACGTGCTCATAAAGCGCTACGGCGGCCATCGGCAAAAACGCCAGGAGGTTTATCCCCTGTGCAGCACGTTGATCGAGGCCGGCCAAGAGCGTGAGCGCCGGTATTAAAAGCGTCCCGCCGCCGAGGCCCATTCCACCCAAAACACCCGCCAGCAAGCCGTAAACGGCTAGCATTATCCAGCTATCCATAGCCTGTACGCCGCGAAGAGCATGCATGCGCAAAACGCGCGGTTGATCCAAACGCTCGATAGCTTCCCGAGCAGCTTCGCGCCAATAAACCCGCCCGGGATCGTCCCTAAGCAGACATATAGCGTATTCTTCCAGTCCATCGCGCCGCCGAAGGCGTAGACGGCCGTACTCGCTATTGATAGCGGCAATATCACGGCTATGGCGCTCGCGTGCGCGCTCGGAACGTCTAAGCCCAGCTTTTCCAGCGCCGGTACGGCGATAAGTCCGCCGCCTGAGCCAAACATGCCGTTGCCAAAGCCCGTTATAACGCCCGCTATCGAAAGCACGCCTTTTTTCTTCTTGATATTTTCGTTTTCCGGCAAGGAAGCGAAAAGCTTTTTCGCCATAAAAGCAACACCTCGGAGATAGCATCTCCGAGGCGCTGTTAAATAATACTGTTTAATGCGGGGCCGCGCCCCGCATTAAACAGTATTTTATAAATTCTCCGGATTAAGCGCCAAAAGCTCCTCCAATACAAACCGCCCGTCCTTGCGGATAAGCACATCGTCGAAATAAATCTCGCCGCCGCCGTATTCGGGCGTCTGGATGCAGACCAAGTCCCAGTGGATGGCGCTGTGATTGCCGTTATCGGCCTCGTCGTAGCATCTGCCCGGCGTAAAATGGAACGAGCCGGATATCTTTTCGTCGAAGAGCGTATCGCGCATAGGGCGCGTTATATGGGGATGTACGCCCAGCGCGAATTCGCCGACGTAGCGCGCGCCCTCGTCCGTATCGAGCACGGCGTCCATGCGCGCCTTGTCGTTGCTGGCGGAATCAATGATTTTGCCGTCCTTGAACGTCAAGGCGATATTCTCGTACGTAAAGCCCTGGTGCAGCTGCGCCGTCGGAAAGGCTAACGTACCGTTCACGGAATCGCGCACGGGCGCGGTGTAGATTTCGCCGTCGGGGATGTTCATCTCGCCCGCGCACTTTATCGCCGATATCCCCTTGATCGAGAACGACAAATCCGTCCCCGGGCCTTTAATGTGTACGCGATCCGTGCGCTCCATAAGCGCCTTGAGCGGATCCATAGCCGCGTCCATCTTTGCGTAGTCGAGATTGCATACGTTAAAATAGAAGTCCTCAAAAGCCTCCGTGCTCATGCCCGCCTGCTGCGCGAACGAGGGCGTCGGATAGCGCAAAACAACCCACTTCGTCTTACGCACGCGATAGTCCGTAACGGGATGCGAATAGAGCCTGTTGTACCTGTCGAGGCTGTCCCTCGGCACGTCGGAGTTTTCCGCCGCGTTGCTGCCGCCGCGCACGCCGATATACGCCTGCATATTGCACATTTGCAATAAATCGACCTCCGCCATCAGCTTTAGCTGCCCCTCGTTACACGTTTTCAATACTTCGCGGGAAACGCGCGGCAAGGCCAGCTTTACGTACGGCGAACCGCCCAGCTCGTAGGCTTTTTTGACAAGCGCCAGCACCAGCGCGTC
>DBDD01000160.1:0-6365 GCA_002293365.1 Christensenella sp. UBA941
TCAGCTTTGTAAGCGCGCCGCGCTTTTGGAAATTCGCTAAAAAGGCGTTGCTGCCGTCCACGCCCGAGCCGTAAGCCTCGATCTCCCCGCGCAGCGCTTCCATGCTCCTTTCAATGGCCTTGATCTGCCCCTCGAATTGCTCTTTCAGCGCGAAATACTCATCCTTGCCTATAGCGCCGCTCTTCCAGTCGGGATAGAGCTCCAGCTTCATCCGCTCTATTCGGCGAAGCTCGGCCTCCTTATCGGTAAGCGCCCGCTCCAGGCGGCGGACGTCGTTTTTGCCCTTGCCTCTCGCGTTGATTGCCGAGACAAGCTCGTCCATTGATACCGCCAGCTGTATCTGATGCCGTATAGTCGTGAGCACGGCGTTTTCCAGCCTGTCGTGCCGGATGCAATGCTTCGTACACGCCCCCTGCGACATCTTCTTGAACGTCGAGCACACATAATAGACGTACGTGCCGTACGGGTGCTCGTTTTTACGCCGGTTCATGGCCTTTCCGCAGTCCGCGCAGCGCAGGAACCCGGAAAAGAGATGCAGCGCCCTCCCGCCCGGCGGCGTACGCGTGTCCCGGTGCAGCAGCTCCTGCGCCTTGGCGAACGTCTCGTGGTCGATGATAGCCTCGTGCGTGTTCTCGATCTCGATCCATTTATCCTCCGGCTGTGCGACGGAAACCTGTACTTTATAGCTCTTAACCTTGTTCTTGCCTTGCACGAGCGTCCCGGTGAGCATTTTGTTCGTCAAAACGCGCCGGACTGTGCTGTCTGGCCACAAGCCGTCGTTCTTCTCGCTCGACGTGTGGCGGTAATTCAGCCCCTGCCGCCTCTTATATTCGGAGGGGTTCGGGACGCCCAATTCGTTAAGTCGCTTCGCTATGGTGATTATGCCACAGCCGCCGATGAACCAGCGGAAGATATCCTGGATGACGGACGCGGCGTATTCGTCGATTATGAGCCTGTTGCGGTCATTGGGGTCTTTCAAATAGCCATAGCAGGCGAATGCGCCGATGAATTTGCCGTTTTTGCGCTTCATGTCCAGCGAGCTGCGGACTTTTTGCGAGATATCGCGGCAATACTCGTCGTTCATGAGGTTCTTGAACGGCACGAGAATCGTGTTCGTGGACTGCGGGTTCTTCTCGCTGTCGATCGTATCGTTGACGGAGATAAAGCGCACGTCCATGAAAGGGAAAATCTTCTCGATATAGTTTCCAACGTCGATATAATTCCTGCCGAAGCGCGAAAGATCCTTTACGACGACGCAGTTTACGCGCTGGGCCTTGATATCCTCCATCAGCCGCGTGAAATCCGGGCGGTCGAAATTTGTACCAGAATAGCCGTCGTCCACATACGTGTCGAAAACCTCGATATCCGCCTCAACCTCCGCGAATGATGTCAATAGGCCGCGCTGGTTGACGACGCTGTCGCTCTCCTCCTTATCACCGTCCTCGCGGGACAGCCGGATATAGAGCGCGGCGCTCCACTTTCGCTGTGCGTTTTTATTCTCGATGTTATAGCGGCTTTTACGCGCCAAAAAGCATACCTCCATCCTTTGCTCAGATGGCCGTATGCTCCCCATTTGATTCTACACGTCGCCATCTTAACAGAAACGCGCACAAGGCGCAATACTTGAAATTCAACTTATTGTGAGAGCTTTGACAAGGGCGTCTTGCAGCACCACGCCCTTTTCCGCGAACGCGATATTAACGACAGTATCCCCCACGCGAAAGCGGTATGGATTCTCCACCGCATTTAAATAGCGCAGCATCCGATCAGATTTGTCCAAGGTATCGTCGATGCGCAGTTTCTCTATATCGACCAAATAGCTCATCCCTTTCCATGCTTAGTTAGTTTTGCCAATTGATGCTGCGTTATGCTTTCGCGCTGTTTCCGGCGAACGCAAGAAAGCGCCGATTGCTCAGCGCCTTCTTGCGGCATTCATTTGATTTTCACACGTTTAGCGATAGTTGGAGTTCATGTCATGCCTGCCAATTTCTATGTCATGACCCTTGCCATGACCCTTGCCAATTCTTTCGCAGCGTGAATTACTTATTTGGTGTTTGCTTTCGTACTCCTTATTGTATATTTTCAAGATGAACGATGTTGCGATTAATACAATACTATGTTAACATTTATTCATTCTTATATTAAACCCGATTAAAATGAAAAGGACTTTGCTGCCATGCCTAAAATAGCATTTCTCGGCGCGGGAAGCACCATATTCGCCAAAAATATTCTTGGAGACTGTATCTATACTCCTGAAATCGGCGGCCTTACTATCGTGCTGCACGACATAAACGCCGCACGTCTTGGCGATTCTCTAAGCATGGTACAAAACATGATCGGCGCAAGCGGGCGCAAGGACGTTTCCGTAAAAGCCGACACGGATCGCCGAAGCTCGCTGCAAAACGCCGATTATGTGGTGAACGCCGTTCAGGTGGGCGGATATAAGCCTTGTACGGTGGCGGACTTTGAAATCCCCCGAAAATACGGGCTTCGGCAGACGATTGGCGATACGCTGGGCGTCGCCGGCATCTTCCGCACATTGCGTACTATTCCGGTACTCGAGTCGTTCGCTAGGGATATGGAGGCGGTTTGCCCGAAAGCGCAGCTGCTCAACTACTCCAATCCCATGGCCATGCTCTCGGGCTATTTACAAAAATATACGCCCATCAACACGATCGGCCTTTGTCACAGCGTGCAAACCTGCGTACCCATGCTGTTGAAAACGCTGGAGATGGAGGAATACCTGGATAGCTGCCGGTGGGAGATCGCCGGTATCAACCATCAGGCGTGGCTGCTTAAAATCGAGGATAAAGCGGGCAACGACCTCTATCCGGAAATCAAGCGGCGCGCGTCTGATCCTCACGGAGCTTATGATATGGACTGGGATTTGGTTCGGCTGGACATGATGCGGCGCTTCGGCTATTACGTCACGGAGTCCTCCGAGCATAGCAGCGAGTATGTCCCTTGGTATATCAAGTCCAAATATCCGGAGCTCATAGAGCGATATAAAATCCCGCTGGATGAATATCCGCGCCGCTGCGAGAAGCAGATCGCGGACTGGGCGGCCATGCGGGAGGGCCTCGTAGGCGATAAGCCGCTGCATCATGAGAAATCCCACGAATTCGCGTCGCATATCATTAGGGCGATGGAAACAGGCGTACCGTATAAGCTCTATGCAAACGTTTTGAACACGGGGCTAATCCCGAATTTACCCGCGGAAGCGTGCGTGGAGGTTCCTTGCCTTGTGGATCGCAATGGCGTGCAATCCTGCTACGTGGGGAATCTCCCCGAGCAGCTCGCCGCGATAAACCGCACGAACATCAACGTACAGCTTTTGGCGATGGAAGCCGCGCGTACGCGAAAGAAAGAACATATATACATGGCCGCCATGCTCGACCCGCACACGGCCGCGGAGCTCTCCATGGACGACATCGCGGCTATGTGTGACGATTTGCTGGAAGCCCATAAAGACTGGATGCCGCAGTACAAATAACAGCGATAAAACGGGAGAAAACGTATGTATGACATAACATTTATCGGGCATGCTTGCTATGACGAAATCGTTCCTTTCGGCGGCGAAAAAACCGTTGCGCCCGGAAGCGCGGTGCTGTGCGGCGCGCTCGCCGCGGCGCGCATCGGCAAAAAGGTCGCCGTTATAACGAAGCTCAATCCGAAGGACGCCAACATCACAAAGGCTATGACGGACGCCGGCGTCGAAGTATACGCGATACCCTCAAAAGAAACCTCGTACATGAGGGTAATTCACTCTTCGGCAAACGTGGACGAGCGCCAATTGATCCTGACGCACAATGCGGGTTTTTTTATGATGGATGAAATGCCGCCGATTCATACGGCATATATTCATTTAGCAGGCATATCGGACAGGGAATTTACACTGGATTTCATCCGGGCCATAAGCGGAACCGCCAGTCTTTCAGCAGATATGCAGAGCTTTGTCCGCCAAGCCGGTTCGTCGGGAGAAGTGGCTTTTGGCGATTGCGCCAGTAAACGTGAAATTATCCGTCTCCTTGAAAAGGTCAAGCTCGACGTGGTGGAAGCCAGGCTATTAACAGATTGTGATGATATCTTCGCGGCGGCGAATATTATAGAAGGCTGGGGCTGCCGCGAAATCGTGATTACGCAGGCGGAAGGCGTTCTCGCCCGCTTTGAAGGCAAAACGTATTACGAGCAATTCACAAATAAAAGCGACGTCGGAAGAACGGGGCGCGGAGATACCACATTTGCGGCGTATTTAGCCAGAAGAATGGATCACGGCGTGCCAGAAGCCCTTGCGTTCGCGGCCGCGCTGGTTTCGATTAAAATGGAAACGCCGGGGCCGTTTTGCGGCAATCTGGGCGACGTTCTGCAAAGGATGAGAGATACGGAGGTTCAGCTATGCAAATGATCAAGAAGCCCGACAAGTATTATGATGTTGATCCGTGGCTCGTTATAGAGAATGGCTTTGATCCTAAAAGGCAGCGCAACTCGGAATCCATATTCACGCTTGCAAACGAGCATATGTGCGTCCGCGGCTATTTTGAGGAGGGCTACTCGGGCGACAGCCTTTTGGGCAGTTACTTTAACCAGCTCTACGACTACCGCGACTTAAAATATCCTATGACGATGAACGGATTTGTCGATAAAGGCGGCTGCGTTCCGAACGCTGTCGACTGGCTTTATACGCGCATCGAACTGGACGGCGAGCTTTTGGACCTCGCAAACTCAACGTTCTCGGATTTTCGGCGCGTTACGAATATGAAGGACGCAACGCTTACGCGCGGGTTCGTGTGGCACACGAAAAGCGGAAAGCAGTTGAAATTGATGTTCACGCGGTTTTTGAATATGCAAACGACGTCCAGCGGCTACCAGAAGATTCGGTTTGAGCCGCTGAACTTTTCCGGATCACTCAAGTTGGTTTCAGGCCTTGACTTCAACACGGAATACGAAATAGCGGGCGGGTTTGACTATAATCAAGAAAGCGGGGCAGACAGGGAAGGCGTCGAGGATTTAAACTATTGGATTCATGAAAAAAGCCTGCGCGATGGCGGGCTTTTCGCAATCCAAGCCAAGACCAAAAACACCAAAACGAGTTTATTCTCATCGTTCCGTTTGGAACTTGGGCAGGAAACGGAGCTGGAGACGGTGGAAGGCGAAAAGTTTATCGGCTGCGCATTTACGCTCGGCCTGAAAGAAAACGAGCCCGTGGAAATGGAAAAAACGGTGCTCAACTACTGGGGTGCCGGAGAAAGCGGCGCCGATACATGGCAAAATGGCATGAGCGCAGCGCAAAACCCGCTGACGTACGATAGCGCCTATGAGGAACACGCCGCCGCGTGGCAACGCTATTGGGACATGATGGACATTGAGATCGAAGGCGATCCTGAAATCCTGCAAGGGGTTCGGTTTTGCAACTTTATGTGCCTGATGAACTACCACGGCGAGAGCGAGAGCCGCAATTGCATGTGCAAGCTTGGCGGGGAGGTTTATCAGGGGTGGAACTTTTGGGATACCGAGATCTATTGCGAGCGGATGTATCTGTTTATGGATCCCGAGATCGCAAGAAAGCTGATTATGTACAGGTACCGCTTCCTGCCGGAGGCGCTGGAAGAAGGCGTCCGGCTAGGATGCGAGGGCGCGCGCTACCCGTTCGGCACTGTTACCGGCCGGGACGATACCGGCGCGTGGCAGCACTGTGATCTGGAAATCCACCAAAACGTAGCGATATTCTATTCTATTTGGCATTACGCCCATGTAACGGGCGACAAGACGCTGCTATACCGTGAGGGTATTGAAATTTTACTTCAAATGTGCCGCTGCATGGCCAGCCTTGGCGGGTGGAGCCCAAAGCGCGGGGATTTTGGATTTTACGGCGTTATGGGGCCGGACGAGTTCCACATGATGGTCAATAACAATTGCTATACCAACGTGATGGCGCAAAAGATGTTCCGCTATACCGTGGAAGTTTTGGATGAAATGCTGGAGTCCGCCCCGGAGCTCTTTAAAAAGGCTGTGCGTAAAACGGGAGTCACGCCTTTAGAAACGCAAGAATGGCTTAGAATGGCGGAGCATATGCGCGTCAACAAAGACGAGGCTACCGGCGTCTACGAACAGCACGACGGCTACTTCGATTTGCCGCATATCGATCTCTCAAAGCTGCCGATAGAGCAGATTCCGATCTATAAAAACTGGCCCTATGTGAAAATTTTCAGATTCAATATGCTCAAACAGCCGGATTTCTTAAACCTTTTGTATTTCTTTAGTTCGGATTACAGCACGGAGGAAAAAAAGGCCAACTACGAATTCTATGAGGAGAGGACGGTGCACGAATCCTCCATGTCGCCGGCGCTGCATTCCATACTCGCCGC
>DBDD01000160.1:6395-10496 GCA_002293365.1 Christensenella sp. UBA941
TACAACCTCAATACGGATCAGGGGCTGCACTCGACGGCGTCAGCGGGCGTATGGGCCTCCGTCGTATCCGGTTTTGGCGGGCTGCGCACGGACGCGGATGTTTTGACGCTTAACCCCGTCATCCCGCCCCAGTGGAAGCGCTACACGTTCCGCCTTTTTTACCGGGGCTCGCGCATCGAAGTATGCGTAACGCAAGAATGCGCCGATGTGCGCCTGGTTTCCGGGCCGCCTGTCAACATCAACATATGGGGCAAAATGCTTAAAATCGGCAAAGCGGGCCGCCTGGCCCACGTATAACGTTAACGTACTTCGGTCTTATTAGCGATTTCTGTAGGGGCGAACTGTGTTCGCCCGTGACCATATTGTAGGGACGCCATATATGGCGTCCGTGACCCAAAATGTTGCGATTCACTCATCACGGACGCGATATATCGCGTCCCTACAGGCGGACAGTAATCGCGGGCGAACACAGTTCGCCCCTACAGGTTTTCTTAACTAAACATAGTATACTTAGCAGGAGGTGGACAGCGCATGAAGCTGGCTTTTAAGAACCGGTTTTTTATCAAAATGCTGTTTACATACTGCCTCGTTATCTTTTTGGGGCTGGGGATTACGTCCTACTATATTACGTCCAGCATGGTTAACATCCTTGTGGAAAAAGAATCAATGCTGGAGCGGGAAGCCATCGAGAAAGTAAAAACGTACAGCGACGACAAGTTCAATATAATCAACAGCGTATTCGCGGGATTATATATGAAGCAATACTTCAACAACAATACGAGTATTGTCGATTCCATCGATCAGAACAAGGCATTGCAAGCGAATCGCGGCATGAAGCTGTCCGCTATCTCCAGCTATCTTAGGGATACCTGCGCCACAAACGCTTTCATGTGCGATTTCTTTATTCTTGACTACCATAATAGGGATGTATTTTTTTATTCGAATACCCCTTCCCGCGACGTATCGCTCAACTATGATTTTTATAGAACCGATTTTTTAGGCAGGGAGCAAATCGACAATCGCGTAACGATTATCCCGAACTATATCCCCGAGTATATTAACGCGGCGAGCCTCAATGATTTTCCGGTAATCACTTTCTGTATTTATTTGTTCGATTCGAACTCCGTCAGGTTCGACGCGCCTATAGGCTTGGCGGTTATCAACGTGAAGGCGGATTTTTTCGAAGCCGCTTACAAGGATTCCGAGGGCTTTCAGGGCAATATAGTGGTGGTTGACAGCGACAATTATGCATTGTTTGATTCTTCCGGCGTGTATGAGGGCGGCGTGTTCCCCTATCATTCCTTTGGGGCGGACGATCTCGCGGGGCTTATGTCCAACGAGAAGTACGTTATTAACAAGCTGCGTTCCGAAAAGATGGGCCTGACCTTCATCGGCGTCGCGGATCGGAAGGCGATTGAAGCGGAGGCCAACGGCATTCGTTTGAGCATTTACAACGTCATAGGGATCTGTATCGCGGGAACGCTGCTCATAAGCTTGATCTCGGCGTCCGTATTTACCAAGCGCATACGCTCGCTTGTGAAGAACATGCGGGGGGTGGAAGGCGGCGATCTGTCAAATCGCATCGTCCTGAGCTCTAATGACGAAATCGGCTACTTGGAGCAGAGCTTCAACGCCATGTGCGAGCGGCTCGAGGAATACATCAAAAACGTCTATATCTTCGAAATCAAAACGAAAACCGCCGAGCTTAGGGCGCTTCAGGCGCAGATCAACCCGCATTTTCTTTTCAATACGCTGGAGTCCATCCGGGTTACGGCTCAGCTTGACGGCGCAGTCCAGACGGCGAAAATGGTGCATATTCTTGGGAACATGCTGCGGCGGAATATGCAGACCCAGGGCGTGTTTATAGACCTGAAGGAGGAAGCCGGCTACGTTAGCTCCTATATTGAATTGCAGAGGCTGCGTTATGATAATTTATTCGATGTTTCCATCGACATTGAACCGGAAGCGCTTCGAAAGGGCGTGCCGAAGCTGATACTGCAGCCTTTGGTGGAAAACGCGATCCAGCACGGTTTAAGCAAGACGGCCGCAGGCGGCCATATCGGCATTAGGGGCTATATATCCGGCGGATGCTTGAAGCTGGAAGTAACGGACAACGGCAAGGGTATGGACGCGCAAACTGTTGCGCGCATTACAGGCGGCTTGGATGTGAGCAGCGATGATAATATCGCCTTGAGCAACATCCATCAGCGCCTTGAGATTCTGTTTGGGGAAGGCAGCGGGCTAATAATCCGCAGCAAGCCACATGAAGGAACGAAAGTAATCATCACGCTTCCGGCCATGAGCAAGGAGGAAATGGAGCAGTATGTACAGGGTGCTAATAGTTGACGACGAGCCGATGATCCGCAAGGGCCTGCGCGAGACGGTGGAATGGGACAACCTTGGCCTGGAAATTGCCGGAGAAGCCGGCGACGGTATTTCGGCATTGGAGATCATCGAATCCAATCTTCCTCACATATTAATCACGGATATCAAAATGCCCAAAATGGACGGCATAGAGCTGATCAGAACCATAAAAGAGCTGGGCCTTTCCATGAAGATCATGATATTAAGCGGGTACAGCGATTTTGAATATATGAAGGACGCCATTAAGCTAGGCGTAGACAGCTACCTGCTCAAGCCGATAGACAACGACGAATTGGCCATGAATCTTTCGGACGCGGTGCAGGGCATCGAAAGGACGAGGCTGCTGCACACGCGACAGATTCAAGGCTTTGAGCTGCTTAGACTAAACCTTTTAAACAGGCTTGTCACAAAAAACATACGGATGAAAGAGTTCGAGGATAAGGCCTCGTTCCTTGGATTATCGCTCGAAGCAAAGCAATATCTGTGCGCGGCTTGCAGCGTGGATTTTTCCGGCGGGGAATTTTTCGATAACGAACAGCTGGCGCTCTTCGCGGTAAACAATATATGCGTTGAATTGACGCGGGACTCCGACGTGGTCTTTATCGACGCAAAAGGGCGAATCGTGATTCTCTTTTTGGATGATACGGTTTCTGAGATGTATAAAACCGCGGAAGCCGTTTTGAATAAGCTCACGTCCTACGTCCCGGAGTATTTAGGCGTTTCCGCATTGATCGGCGTTGGAACGCACGTCTCGGCGCTCGAAGACGTTTGGACGTCCTATGGCAGCGCCGTCAGGAGCCTTGACTACAGCGCTTTTATAGTGAATAACGGCGTGATATGGCATAAAGACATAGTGCTGGATTCGGATACAACGGCTGTTGTGAATGTCGACTATGATTTAGTCAAGGAGCTTCTGACAAACGGGGAAAAAGAAGAATTCTGCGCCTATATGGACGGAATCTTCCACGAGCTGCAAGGGCATGTTGTGACGGTAGACTATGTCCGGAATTTTGTTATCCGGCTTATCATCGAAATAGCGGGCATATTCCGTTCCGCGGAAGCCCCGGTCGATTTTTCCGCGGCTGCCAACTACGATTATACCCTGCTTATGAAGATGCGCGGCGTGAATGATTTTAAAGATTATTTTTATCTTCTCTTGGAAAAGCTATTCGACAAAACCGCTTCCCTGCAAAAGCAAAGTCGCGGCGTGGTCGACTTGGTCGTTTCCCGCATTGAAAAAAGCTATTATAAAAACCTGACGCTGAACCAAATGGCCGCCGATTTTCATATCAATACCTCCTATCTCGGGCAGGTCTTCAAGAAAGAAAAGGGGGTGTCATTTACCAACTATATCAACGGGTTCAGAATCAAAAAAGCGCAGGAGCTGCTGACGGACCATGGGCTAAAGGTATACGAAATAGCGGAAAAAGTGGGCTTCACCGATTATCAATATTTTCTGAAAATTTATAAGAAGTTCACCGGGGCCAATCCTTCCGATTTGCGGAATTAGCCCGGCGGCCGGATTTCCACAGCATAAAATTCACTAGAATATATACTAGTAAATCTAGAAATCGTCACATAGACGGCGTTTGGCGCAGCTAATATACTAATCTCATCGGACTATCCCGAAATAGAAATTCATAGAGGAGATGCGTCGTTCATGAAGAAACTTGTTTGCTTTATGCTGGTTGCCCTATTGGCAGTTGGTACATTGGCGGCTTGCGCCGCGCCCGCCCC